>JAZOQA010000045.1:0-6261 GCA_045655765.1 Eubacteriales bacterium
GGAACGGTGCATTTTTGAAATCTGCTTCAAATGCCGCCATAGCCGCTTTTTTGTCAACCTTGAATGGAATTATGTAGTCGGGGCGAAGCGTACCTTCAAACTGTCCCTTCACAATGGTTGACTGTCCGCAATAGGGACAAACCGTTGACCCCAATGTGTCATCACCTGTTATTTCCGCACCACATGATGGACAAGAATAATTTGCAAGGTTAATTTCGCTGGTGTCCTCATAGCTTCGGGGCTGATAATTTTCCCAATTATACTTGGACTCTCCGCCTGCCTGATCCATACCTTCAGACATTTGCTGCATTGTTTCTACCGGGAATGTGTTATCACAGGAGTCACAACGAAGCTCGTTTCCGCCAAACACAAGCGGCGCACCGCAGCAGGGGCATTTGTAACTGTTAATAGTTTCCATAAATCCTTACCTCCTTATTTAAGCTATGTAAATTTTTATTGTCACCAAATTTTATTTTTATAATATTTAAAGTGCGTTGAGTGCCGCAATAAGATATTTTGCACCTACAGACGAGTAGAAGAATCCGTCTATTATGCCATCCTGCTTTGCCTTGGCAACCTCGTGGGCAATATTGGGTGCAGAGTTCTCGTCACACAAAAGAACTATTTTGCACCCCGGAACAGTTTTTCTCACTCTTTCAACATCTCTCATTCGATTTTCAAGTGTTGTTTCCGGAGTATAAGAAACTTCCATTAGCAGAATATCTGCTGACAACAATCTGCAATTATCATATTCTTCATTCTCCTTCTCGAATAAACAACGTTGCGGCATAAATTCTCCGCTTTCGAGCAAATTAAATGTCAGCATTTCTGCAAGCAAGCTGTTTTGAACACTCACTACTATCTTTTTCAATTACATTACCTCCTTACCTGATGAATATGGACAATTAATATGTAAACTAAATATGTATTTAGATACAATTCATGCAATTCTATAATATAATTATAAAATTTTAGTTTTTCAGAAACATCGTACTAAAGTACATTTTTTTACAAAAAAATTACGCTACCTGTAAAATACAGATAGCGTAACCTGATTAATATTCAATTATTCCTGATGTTTATCATTAATAATAAGTCCGCATTCTCTTGCCCTGACTGCAAGCTCGGTGCGGTTTTTAAAGCCTGTTTTGTTTTTCATATTTGTTATGTGGCTTTTAACTGTTCTGACCGACATAAATAAGTGTTCTGCAATATCCGCATCAGTTTCACCTGCAACGAGTTCACGCAGAACCTCGAGTTCTCTGTCTGAAAGGTCAACGCTGAGTGCATCTCCGAAAACAAGCGTAGGCGTTGTGTCCGGATAAATATTTTCACCGGCAAAGGTTTTTTCTATAACAGTAATGATTTCTTCCGCTTTGGAGCTTTTATACCAAAAGCTGTCCACACCTACCTGACGTGCCCTGTCAATAAAACTGCATTCGGGCTGGCTAGTAATAATAATAATCTTAATATGAGGGAAATTCTTTTTGATTTTTTCTGCCGCATCAAGACCGCTTGCGTTCATAGCAGTACACACATCCATCAATATAAGGTCAATATTCTGCGACAAACAATAAACCTCTGCCATTGATGCACTTTCGATATTGCATACAAGCTCATATTCTTTATGTTCTTTAATATAAATCTCTAAAAGCTGACTCGCCATCGGATCATCTTCAACAATCATTATTCGCTTCATGGGGTTCTCCTTTCTTCGGTATAGAAATAATAAGTGCAAATTCAGGATTATGGCAGACTTTCATAATGCCGCCAATGCGTTCGGTTTTCTTTCTGAGAGCACCAAGACCTCCGCCTTCTGTAATTTCACTTTCAGGACGGGTTCCATTGTTTGTAAAAGATACCATATCCATATCGTGTTCTTCGGTAAAGGTTATATACATAGCATTTGCATCTGCGTGACGAACTGCATTGACTAAGGATTCCGCCGCCGCAAGTGCAAACAGATTGTTTGTTTCCTCTCGACTTGGAAGTTGTCCGTTTATTTCAATATCAACACCTGCCGTTTTTGCAGCTTTAATGAACATCTCAAAAGGTTCCTCTGACGGCTGTTCAATTTCCATACTAAGCATAGCAATATTCTTTTCCCAAATATCAAAAGGCACTTTTTCATCTCGTGTGGAATCTATGAGGTAATGCCTTGTAACAAGGAGTGCCTGACCAAGACTTCTGTGAATGTTTATTTTTGTTTCAAGGCGTTCTTTCGAACGTGTCAGTTCATCCACCTCTTCGCCGTATGCTACAAGTCTTGCGTTTATTGCCTTTAGTTCCTTGTTTTTCTCCTTAAGTTCATCGGTTAGCCTTTGCAGGTATGTAGTATCTGCAGCCGACACCTGAATTATGTTATCTATAACACTGTGAGCAAAACTCCAGACTCTTCCGTCAGGCAGTCTGAAAGACGGGTTTTCACCTGCCTGCAGGCAAACAACATCCTCTTTTACTTTGCACGAGCTTAATGCATCCCAGAATACATTTGCATTCTGAAGGTCTCTGCCTAAAATACTATGACAAAGCTCGTTCATAATATAATTTGCAAGAATAACTCTGCCGCTTTCATAAGCGAAGCATAACCCCGAGTCAAGCTTGTCTATACCTTCTTTTACCGACGACCTCGTAACAATATTGTGTCTTTTGTGCTTTTCCTTTAATATAACATATAAAACATACACAGTCATAAGTGTAATAAGTATAAGCGGGAAAACAACAGGCAAATCACAAAACCATCTGACAAAAGAGTTGACTGAAAGATTTTGTTTTGCTGTTTTTACATCTGCTGCATATATAAGAAGCATTGCGCTGCTTACGAAAACACAAAATACCCATGCTATTTTTCCTCTGTGCTTTCTTGCACTAAAAACAAGACTCATTGAAAGCACACTACCGCATAAAAGAGCAAAAATATACGCCATTATAAATACTTTACATATAGAGGGAATGCTACAATAGCTTATCATACGGCATCACCTCCGTCCGGCACATTAACATCAATGATAATATCCTCGTCCTGAACACTGCAGGAAAACTCACCGCAGTTTAAGGAAATTTCGCTTAAAATATCTTCGGATATTTCTTCTGTACAACCTATCTGCATACGCATTTTTATAACACCATCCCTGCAGGACAGATGAACAAGCATTGCAGATATAGTTTCCAAAAGCTTTTCAGTTACTTTTTCATAAAAATCATATACGCTGATAGTATTATCGAGGCTTACATTTCCCTCGCACTGAGAATTTAACGATGTATAAACCTCGTAAAGCTTTAGGTTATCAAGCGATTCACGCATTGAATATTCCAGTTCTTTAGCTGATATATATTCGTTATCCTCACCAAGCAATCTGAGATTTCCTCGTCTTTTGATATAAGAACCTATAACATTGATTTTTGAAAGGGATACACGTATTTTTTCAGAATCACTTCTTGCTGTTTCAATAAGCAATGCAATTTTCGTCAACTGTGATGCCACTTCGCTGGCAATACGGTCATAAAGACGGTGCTTTTCTTCAACCTTTGCCCGCTGTTCTTTCAGGTCCACTTCTGCCTTAAGAAGAACATTTTCGCCATCCAACTGTTCTTTTATCTCCTCGAGCTCATCCTTTAGCTCATTAAGTTGTGTTACATCATCTTCCCACACAACACGACCGGCACTGATTGGTGCAGAACGAAGAATAAAGTTTCCCCGGTTAAGTTCTCCCTTTTCCGTTTCACGCATTATTGCTTCGGTTACAAACTTGGCACCATCCGAGGTATAATGCGGAGCGTAAAAGTCGTCCACAATTATCATCGGAACAGTAGTTTTCTGAAAAATCTCACTATAATACTCGTTTGATGGAATCAGTCCGATTTGTATTGAGCTCTCAAGAAGCAGTGCGATAATAATGCAGTCCACAACCGTGAGGTCGCATTTTATGATACGTAGGCAATAAAGCGTCCAGAATATAATTGCGCCTATCATAACGGCAAGGGGTAAAAGCTGTACTTTTTTGCTTACGGGGATACGACTCTTTTTCAGTAAAGTGACAACAAATATCAATCCAAACAAGCAAAACCATGTCATTATAATGTAATAAAGAGGACCATAAGTGTAAACCGAATCAAATTTATCAATACCTTCGGGGAAAGCAAACACCAAATTATGTATATCATTTGTAAAAACACCAAAAACGAGAATAGAGGCAACAATATACAGCCCCTGCATGATTTTAGGTGTGCGGTAACTATCGGGTTTTCCTATATAATTCATTATAAAAAGCCCCTGCAAGGGAATGAATATCATTGGAATGTAGAATGCATACCAAAGATAACGGACAATTGTTTCTGTATTGCTTATGCAAAAATCATATTTTATAATTTTGACAAATAACCACACAATCATCATTATTGCAACACTGCCAAGAAGCTTTCGGATACCCGGCTTTACAACTCGATGCATAAGCGTCTTAAACCATGTTGCAAGAAGCATAATATGTATCATATTACGTAAGGTAATTGCAAATGTGCTTAAAAAAGCATTGTCGTATACTTTAATATGCCATCTTAAAACATAGGCAATCACAAGAAAAAAGGCAACAATTAAAGAACTGTTTATAATCTTTCTGTCATTTCTAAGCACATTTTTCACCTCCCAAATTGTATTATATGCTTTGAAAGTTCTAATTCCCCACATAATTTCTGTATTTATATACAAAAATCCATATATATCATACCACAAAAGCACCAAAAAATCAATCGTAATACCCAACAAAGTTATTCGCAGGTTTTATTGCTACCTCCACAACGAGGACAATTACTTTTACAAGCTTATATCTTCAAGTTTACTCTGCAAATTCCCGACGCAACCTCACGTTCTAAAATAGTATCGGGTATTTTTGATAACCATTTTTTACTGAAATTTGTATTACTGTAATAGCAGTCAAAGTTTGCAACGGGCAGATGTACCCAATCGGTATCTTCTCTCTTGTTTGCAAAGCAGAAGCATATTGCATCAGATACCACATCAAAAGGAACGCCGTTCAAATCAATACTTTTAAGCTTTTCTTCTATGGATTGTGGAAGTTGCACTTCCTCTGTTCGTAACGCACCAAGTTCCAATGCATCAGCTATAATATCATCAAATCTCAAAACCCATGCACCCTTTGTATTAAGTGCAAAAGGCGGTACCTGCATCTGCTTTACTTTCTTTGTCCACATTTTTGTAAAACCTTTTGAAATTGCAGATATAGTTTCCATAGCTTTTACTGATATGAGAGTTTTATTATTCTTTGCGAATTTTGTTATGCCCCTTATATGAGCATAAAACCAACCTTCGCCCGTTTCTGATACAAGCTCAGGGAACTCACCTGAAAGATGAGCAAAATTTACATCAGATTTTTCTTTTATATCGGGAATACTGCACCAAGCACAAAGGGCATTTTTCGCATATTCTATACGGGAATATGCGTCATCATTTAATATATTTCCATCTTTATCGTGGAACAAATATCCTCGTGCAATTATAGTCAGTATTCTTCCCATACCCTCAAGGTCTAATATGGTCTTAAAGGAAAATCTGCCGAGATATGAAAAATTTCTTTTGCCCGAAGAAAAATATGTAGGCTTGTCTGTATATGCTTTAAATTCCAACCATTCATTTGTCATCTTCTAAACCACCTCTTTTTCTCCGGCTTTTCCTCTTTCGATTTGTAAACATGGCTTCGGTCAAGTGCCAATTCCAAAACAGTAGTCGGCAAAACTTCAAGTGCAAACTGCCTTTTGCCGAGTGCAACAGCACATTTTACAACCTCTGCATAATCTAATGTTATTTTCTTTCTGTCTATTGGTCGAATTACATTTATGCAGTTTCTTATAATTTGAGCCTTGTAATCTCCGGCTTGACTTATCCCTGCAAGCATAAGCTTCATTTGTATTGAATCACCTTTTTGGTGAAGCAGATTTTTCTTGAGTCCCATTGCTCGGTACATATCGTCAATATCGCAGATTATATCTCCTAAAATTCTGTACCCACTTTCAGAAAAATCACAGAACAAATCAGCATAGCTATATATTTTAACAGCTGTAAATAGTGAATATATAACTTTTTCTCTTTCATTTGGCGGTGTGAACTGCCACACATTCTCGGTTAGATAGTTCCTTGCTTTTCGTACAGCAGATGGACTAACATCATCAAAATCAGCATACAACTCATCAACGGAATATTCTGTTTCCTGACCTCGTGCAAAGAGTATTCTATAAATATCATTCTTT
>JAZOQA010000046.1:0-65619 GCA_045655765.1 Eubacteriales bacterium
GCGGCGCAGATAACCGAGCAAAGCCGAGTCGGCAAGCTTGCTTGTCAGCGAGGCGGCGGAGGTTGCTCCACGGTGGCTTGGCAAAGCCGAGCGTAGTGCGTCAGCACCAAGAGCGTAAAACGCTCTTGCACCGTTATGGAGTAAGGTTCAAAAAGAAATTTAAGCACATCGAATTTGAGGAATGTCCAAAAGGACATTCCGTATTTTTTTCGGGCAAAGAAGAAAGGATTTTTACCCCTTTGCACCGAAGCTCGCATAAAGCGAGCGGCGGCGCAGATAACCGAGCAAAGCCGAGTCGGCAAGCTTGCTTGTCAGCGAGGCGGCGGAGGTTGCTCCACGGTGGCTTGGCAAAGCCGAGCGTAGTGCGTCAGCACCAAGAGCGTAAAACGCTCTTGCACCGTGATGGAATAAGGTTCAAAAAGTATCATTTGACCCAAGTCAATCCGAAATTTTCAAAATTTTGCTTATTATTTTTTGGTTGTTTTAGTTTTTTGCACCGCTTTATTTACAGATTCATTTTTCTTCTTATAATACCCTTGAATGGCGTAGTATTGTTTTCGGTCTTTATCGCTTGCAAACTTTTTTGTTTTTGTTTTTGTAAACAGTTTTAATCCGAACATTCGTTGTATTCCTCCTCGTATATTTTATCGAGATGGTCGCTTATCAATTCGTACATTTCTTTTGTTATTTTTATTTTATCTTCCAAAGCAGATATTTTATATGTTTCCGATAACCTTATTGCTACGGGGTGATTATCGCTATCAATACCAACGATATAGTTATGAGAATATACTGGAGATAATTCAATAGAAGCCGGCACAAAAGCAATGGAATTCTTGCTTGTGTAAAATTTGCACAGGCTTCCTTTTTGTATAGCTTCACGAAGAGGAGCAATCATTTTGAAAGCGTAAAGATATTCTCTCTGCCCGGGTGTTTTTGACGCATATTCGGATAAGAGCGTACGCATATAATTCGTAAAGTCAGTATCATAAAAAGAAAGTCGTTCATCGTGTATCACTATAAACTCATCGTACTTGTCCTTGCTGATACGAAAAGGAACGTTAACGGTTCCGTCATCATAAAAAGAAAATGGGTATAGATATACGTTGTGAATGCTTCGGGCACAAGCCTTTGTCGTTTCCACATCGCCGTTATTGTATTTTAAGAGTTCACCAAAAAGCTCCTCTTGATAATCGGATAATGTAGGTATTAAATTGTTCAAAAATCCGCTGACGTTGGGCCGTCCGTTCTTCATAAAGCCATAATAATAAGCATCGTGTTGCAAGATACGGAAGATGCCTATGGGTAGCGTAAAATTTGTTGATGAGTTGAATGTTAATCTTGAATTTTTCATATCTATATTATACAAGTTGTAACTAAATTTGTCAACAATTTGTTTGTAAAACTCTTTATTTTCAACATCATATACAGAAAGTTGTATAGTAAGTGTCGGCAAAACTTTGCTATTTTAATTTCGTTTCCTCTATGATAAAATGAGAGTGCAGGATGAAAATCTTGACATTTATTTTAAAAAGAGGTATAATGATGAAAAGAAATCTGTTAGATCGTTTCATTTATTCGATCACGAAAAAGCCCAAACATTACGTTGAGGTAAAGAACCCGCCAAAAACAACAAGAGAAAAACTCGCACGCCCACAAGACGCAAGACAAATGCAATATAATAGGTGGAGCAAACGATATAAAATGTATTCCGGGTCGTATTTGCCCAACGATCACTGCGAGTTGCCGAAAAAAGGATGGAGAAAGAAAAAAGCAAGCGATGATAAGCATCATATATACCAACGAAAAAGCACAAACCAAACAGTACGCCACGATGACGAACGAATCAAAAAAGATGGTTCAACAGTTCCATCGCACTGGCACTGGTTGGTGTGGTGGAATCCTTTTTTCGGAAAGAAGATGCGTAAGCGTTTCAATAACGCCAAAAAAAGCGAGAAAATCTATTACAACAAATACGGCGACAAGGTTTCGCAAAATGACAAGGGGCATCATATTTACAAGGAGAAACAACGATGACATACGAAAAATACTGTGAGCTATTTCCTTATTCTTTTCATGACGGATGTGCAGATCATGCCAAATACCAAGCTGACAATCTCGAATTAGTGATAATGCGTTGTCCGGGCGAGCCTAAAAACGAGGAGGACGAAAATTCAAGATACTTAAAATTGACGTTTACTAACGTTACCGATTTTTGGATTTGGAACGATGACAAATGCTGCTTAAATGACGATATGTGGGAGGAAATGTGGATACCGATTGATATCAACGGCATTGGAGATACGTTATCTTCGTTTTTACCCCATTATATCGGCGAAAGCGATTTTATAGGTGGACGGGTTGTGTTTGACGAGTGCCTTCGCTTTAAATGTGATGATATCATTATTCTTGAGTCCCGTGCACTGAATGAAAACGACGTATAAACTCACATATAATCTATGCGTTGAAAATATGCGAATGGCAAACACGAGATCAACGGTGCTGAAGAAGATATAAAAATCTCTGCAGATGACGAGCAGATTGCTGAAGAAATTACGTAAGATGCTTACAACAAGTAGCTTCCACTATCGCATAGGTTTTGTCAAGTTCGAGCTCTTCACCCCTCGCAAGCATCTTTTTTGTCGCCCACAGACAAAGCACGGAATATCCACCAGGGCATTCCGTGTTTTCTTTTTACGCAATTTCTTGTCAAGCAGAGAAAGAGGGAGAGAGAGGCTTGCGTGACGGCTCTCCCGAGTATATCCTTTTCTTAACACTTGAAAACTTCAATTTTTTTTGATATAATATATTTATAATTCTTTTTAAGGGGATCTTATATGAAAACAAGGCTTGGCGCTCGGTTTTGGGCGGCACTTACGCTTTTCGGTCTTTTCGGGCAGATTGCGTGGGTTGTGGAAAATATGTACTTAAACGTCTTTATGTACAAGATGTTCGGGGCGTCGGCACAGGACATTTCGGTTATGGTTGCGGCAAGTGCCGTTTCTGCCACGCTGACGACTGTGCTTATAGGCGCACTTGCGGACAAGCTCGGACGGCGTAAGATATTCATTTGTGCGGGCTACATACTTTGGGGCGTGTCGATACTCGGCTTTGCTCTTTTGCGTGAGGGAATAATAAAGGCAATCTTCCCTGCGGCGGCATCGTGGTCTGCGGTGGCTGTTACGCTGGTTATCTCCCTTGACTGTCTTATGACATTTTTCGGCTCAAGTGCCAACGATGCGGCGTTCAACGCCTGGCTGACCGACTCAACCGATTCGACAAACAGAGGTGCGGCAGAGGGCATCAACTCGATGATGCCGCTTGTTGCAATACTTGCAGGGTTCGGCGGATTTATGGCATTCGACCTTAACAGAGCAAGCAGCTGGACCTACATTTTCATCATCATCGGTGCCATTGTTATAGCTGTAGGTGTGATTGGCATCTTCCTCATTAAAGAGCCTCTCACAGAGAGAAGCTCCGAGCCTTATTTTAAGACGGTTATATATGGCTTTCGTCCCTCTACCGTAAAGAAAAATGCCTCGCTTTATTTTTACCTTGCACTTTTCATTCTCTTTAATATTTCCATTCAAATTTTTATGCCGTATTTGATTCTTTATTACGAGGTTTCGCTCGAAATGACGAATTACGTATTCATTATGGCACCCGCAATAATCGTTGCATCTGCGGTGACTGCAATTTGGGGCAGAGTTCTTGACAGTCGCGGCTTCACCTTTTCCGTTTGGTTTGCACTCGGGTGGCTTTTGGCAGGCTACGTTCTTCTGTTCTTCTTCAAGGGGACGGCGCTTGTGTTCGTCGGCTCGCTTCTTATGATGTGCGGATATCTTTCGGGAATGGCGGTCTTCGGTGCAAAAATACGTGACCTCACCCCGCAAGGAAAATCGGGAATGCTTCAGGGTGTCAGAATCTTCGCCCAGGTGCTTGTGCCCGGTGTTGTCGGTCCGTTCGTTGGCAGCTTGGTTTTAAGAAATGCAAAAACGCTTATAAACAATGACGGAACGGAATCGTTTGTACCCAACGCATACATTTTCCTGGCAGCATTTGCGGTGGCGGCGGTGCTTTGTGCCATTTTGGCTTTTGCAGAAGTAAGAGCAAGACGCAAAAAGGACGGTTAACATTTTAAATAGAGAACGGCGAGAGCAAATAATGCTCTCGCCGTTTTTTACTGTTCTTTTGCATAGCAGAAAAGGAACATCCAAGCGTTGTCCTTGTTTATTTTTGACCAATCGTCACCGAAAATGTTTGTCGCACTGTTTTCGGAATCCTGCCACCAGCCTGCATTTGTACCGTGATTTTTAATAGCTGTTATAAGGTTGTCATCAAGCGGATATACACCGACACCGCCGTTTGCAACCTTTGAGGCTTCAACGTAGCGGAGCATCATTGACTGATATGATTCCTTTCTGGCAATTGTGCCGTCCTCTTTGTAAATTACGGCACGGAACCAGTCGGTTTCGGTAATTTTTGCAACGGAATCGATATATTTCGATGCTATATCGATTTTGACAAGCACGACAGGACCGTCCTTTGTCATATGGTGGTAGTATCCGTCATTTTTATTATATATGATTTTAAGGTTGGGGTCTGTAAGGTCAAAGTCCACAAGCGTAGGGGTGCCCCCCTCAGGAGCGTAAAGCTGGGGATTCGCCATAGTGCCGACCTCGGTCCAAGGAATGTCCTCAAAATCCAAAACGTGGTCACCGACGCGCTCAATTTTGAGAGTTCCGACACCTGAATTGAGCTTGCCCTTAATTCCGATAACGTAGGGGGTTGC
Organism: Eubacteriales bacterium; assembly: GCA_045655765.1. Lineage (GTDB taxonomy): Bacteria > Bacillota > Clostridia > Oscillospirales > CAG-272 > UBA1740. The sequence goes on from JAZOQA010000046.1 coordinate 4,793, forward strand.
CTCGCTTGTGTCGGAAGCGAGGTGACGCTGTGCTACGTCAATCAAAATCGTAGAGCGGTCAACTCTGTCATCCTCGGCGGTTATATCGTTTGCAAAAACGTTTATAGGAGCACCGTAGTATCCAAGCTCAACAGTCGTGTCCGCTTCTATTGTAATACGGTATATTCCCGTCTTTTCTGCTCTGAATACGAAATAAGTATATTCCTCGGAGGAAAACTGCGTGCGGTAATGGTCCGCCGAAATTGTATATGCCGTTTTGTTGTCGGCTATATTAACACCTGCGATAGGCTCTGTGTTTGAAAGCCCACGGCTTACGGTAACGGTTGCCGTTCGCTTCTCGGGAGTGAGAGTAGCTTCGCTTTCATTCCAGAAAATCTGCGAGCCGTTTGTCGTTGCCAATTCTATTCTGTAATTTTCCGGCGGGAGTTTTTTTTGTGTCTTTCCGTCTGCTCTTGTAAACAAAAAGCCAACCTGCTCCTCCCCCTTGTAAATGTAAATGAGAATGCCTTCAACAGGGTTTCCCGCACCGTCTAAAACGCAAATTTCAACGAAGTCGGGGTCACGGTAGGAGCATTCGGTACAAATGCCCGTGGAAAAGGCGTGGGGAGCAAAGTCACGAGCCTCGTGTCCGCAGGTCGAAGCGTGCCAATGTCCCGCCGCATTGCTCGACCAGTCACTTGCGTACGTGTGAGTATGAGGGGCAGCTTGAGTGCTTGATTCGCCGTCACCGCAAGAGGCGAGCGTCAGGCTTAATGCAAGCAAGGCGAAAAGAAGAAAAAGAAATTTCTTCATACAATTTAATCTCCTGATTTTTGTAGCGATGCGACCGAAAAAACGGTCGCATCACGGTATTTTTCTTTGATTTATTACACTTTTCGACAGATTATGCCTTTTGTGGACCGTAGTAACGGTAGCAGTAGCAAACCTTGGTCCAAGAATTCTTAACACCCGAGAAGGACATTGAATCGATAAGTGCTTGGAGAATCATTGCAAGCTCCTCGTCAACGGCAACACAGCCGCCAAGATTGGGGTCGCTTGTTCCATCCAGCATTTTCGTTGCTACGATTTCAAGCATTCTTTCGGTGTAATCGCCGTGATAAATACCAAGGCGGAGGTCTGCAATTTGATAAAGTGCAAAGTTCTCTTCAAATTTCTCGCCCCAAAGTGCACGAAGCTCGTCATCGGTCATCTTGTCATAACCCTTGCTTATTGCCTCGTTGTCAAGTGCACTGGTTACGAAGTTGAACGAGCCTTGGTTAATAAGGCTGGGTCCGCTTGGGTCAGCGTAATTGTAGATTGCACCGGTCGGGAACATCGCTGTATACATTGTGAAGTCTGCATAAACAATCTCACCGAGGGTTCCGTCCTCGAACAGCTCGTGATAGTAGCCGTCATCTCCGAGTGCAACGTCTATGCCTCCTGCGAAAAGAACGCCTGTGATGTTGCCGCTTTCGTCAATCTCGGAGGAGAAGTATCCGGGAGATGCCGCCGCAAAGAGCTTGAAGCTCTCTCCGACGTATTCAATCTTGAACGAGAACTCACCCATTTCGGTGACCTCGTGGAATGCGATGTCGATGTAGTACTTTTCACCCGCTTCCATATAGTAAACCATAGAAACGTTGCTATAATCAGTCCAAAGACGCTCTATGTTGTCGTAAACGAGCAGCTCGTTGCGGTTTTCATCAAAAATCCAGCCGTCAACCTCGGAAAGAGAATTTGACGTGATACGGTAAACTCCCGATTTTGTGGGAATGAACTCGTAATAGAGTCCTCTCGGCATTATAATTCTGTCGTAGGATACCTTGTTAGGGTAGTAGTCGTCGGGATCGGATTCAGTGTTTTCAACCGTGGGGAATGCGGATTGAGGAGCAAGACCCTGAATGGGGTTGACAAGCTCTTTTCCGCCTGTGCCGTATGCATCGTAGTACTTGCAGATTTCAAGCCAATCGTTTTCGTTGTAGAGACCCTCTCCCGCAACGTCTGCGGTGATTTTCAGAAGCTCTGCAAGCTCCTCATTGACGGTGCAAAGTCCGTAAATAGAGGAATTGGAGGCATAGGAGAAATATTCCAGAAGCTCATTGTAATAATCCTTGCCGTTCTTTACTATTTTGCCATTTGCCGCAAGGGTATATATCGAATCCTCGGAGCTGAAATTGGTGTAGGACATCAAATCAGCAAGAAGGAGGGGACCTGTGGCACTGTTTACGTGATAATAGCCGTCATCACCTAAAACGGGGGTGATATACTCCTTGAAGCCTTGGGAATAGGGCTTGGTTGCCGCCTCACGCTGAATATAAGAGGGTGTTTTTATGTCATCTACACTTCCTGCTCGAAGACTCTTAATATAAACAGCATCGTCCGACACGTTGTCTGAGTCGTCCTTGGCATAGATGAACGTAACTTTGTACGTACCCGCTTCCTTTGCAACGTATGCACAGCAGGTACGCCACTCGTTGTTGTCGCCGGAGATTGCTACAATATCAACTCCGTCAACAAGCACGTACATTACGTCATTAATATATTCGGTAGCTGACCAAAAATCAAAAATGAGAGCCTGATTTTCTTCAAGATAGACGTCTGCGTGCATTGTTGCAAAGGATTCGTCCTTCATTGAGTTCATCGGCTTGACGCAGGGGTACCCGTCCTTTTCTGTGGTTGCAAAGGGCCAGGAATACTTCCAATCGGAGCTTTCAGTCTCGGGGTAATATGTGACGTTTATCTCTCCGGAATTTAACACGCCCCCTATGGTCTCGCTCGATTCCATCTCAATATTGCATTCCTCACGGGGGAGGAGTTGCTCCTTGGTTTCGTAGATTACCTGCTTGTAATCATCCGCACTCGACTTTGAGAAAAGTGCTTCAAAAATACGCTGAGGAAGTCCGCCTGAGGCAAGGAAGGTTATGGTTCCGTATCTGTCTATAAAAACAGAGGTGGGATAGCCCGTAAGACCGAAGCACTGTGCCAAGGTCTGACCGCCGTTTACAATATCAAAGGTAAGTCCAAGCTGTGAAACAAGACTGTTGATTTCCGCATCGGTTTCACCGAGAGGGTCAATAGCAATAACGGAGATGTCGTCCTTATACCTTTCATAAACAGCCTCAAGTCCCGGGAACTCCTCAAGGCACCATTTACAGGTCGTGTACCAGAAGTTCAGAAGCACGCCCTTTTTGCCGCCTTTAAGAAGCTCGGAGAGGCGGAGCGTTCTGCCGTCAACGGTTTTGAACGAGAAGTCGTACATAATGTCGCCAAGCTCGTAGCTTTCATTCTTGTAATCGTTTTCGGTTTCCGCAGGTATTACGGACGATTCGAGAACTATGGGCGTGTCCTTGCCGAGGAGCTTGTAGCCCTCATTGCGGTTGTTGTAGCCCTTGGGAACGGAGGTAAGCATTGCAGTATAGCCCGCACCCTGCTCTGCCGCAAAGGTCAGTGCTACGGTGCCATTGGAATCCGTTGTTCCGAATGCTACGGGAGCGGTGGGGTTTGCATCGTTTACTACAAATACGGTTACGTTGCTAAGAGGCATACCTCCTATGGTCGTGACCGTTATGTTATAGGTGGACTGTGTCGGAGGGGTAGTAGGCTCCGGACGTCCGCAGACGGAGCAAGAGCCGTCCTTGAAGCTATGTGTCTGATAGTCCGAGGTAAGATTTGCGTGCTCACACGTTGCGGGATGCCAATGTCCCTCGTCATTGCCCACCCACGCCGAGGAATACGTGTGAGTGTGCTGGGGTGTGACCTCGCTGCCGTCCTCCTCGCCGCACGCAATAAGCGTAGCTCCGAGGGTAGAAACGAGCATAACACACGCAAGCAGCAGTGCGATAAGTCGCATTGTTTTTTTCATTTTCGTCTCCTTTTGGTTTGAACTAAAATTCGTTTTATGCAAAAAAACGCAAAAAGCGTATAAAACCACGATTATATATTATCATATTATAATTTAAGAGTCAATATACAAAGGTGACAAATTTTAGTGTTTTAAAGTGCTAAAACGTTGTTGGATTTTTACAAAAATATTATAATATCTTGTTTTTGAATATATTTTATAGTATAATATTTTGTGCGTGGTTTTATTTATTTTAACACTGTAATTAAAAGAAAGGATATAAATGAATGAAAAAAACCAAAAAGCTGATTATGTCGATTAGTCTTGTGCTTCTTGTGGTGATGCTTGTCACTACAGTGGGCATTCCGACCGCATCGGCAACAGATGGACTCGTTTCACTTGGAGAGTCCCCTGCCATCAATCAACTTGACGGCATTGACATCGATGAAAGTGACTTCTTTGCACCATCTGCGGTAACAAAGGTGCCGCAAGGACTTGATCCTGACGAAAAGGTTTCGCTCATCGTACAAATGAAAGGAGATACACTGCTCGACGCATACAATGCGTCGAAAACGCCCTTGACCTTCGGTGAATACTTTAACACAAGTGAGGCAAAGGCGAAGATGGAGCAAATCTCCAAGGAGCGTTTAGAGCTTATCTCCGCGCTTGAAGATGCGGGAATAAGCTACAGCGAGGGAGACGAATATACAACTGTTATGAGGGGCTTTGAAATCACCGTCAGAGCAAAATATTATGAGGAAATCCAAGCACTCTTAATGGGAAAGGCAAGGGTTATACTCGGCGACGAGTATCAGCTCTCCGAAACGAAATACGTTGAAAACAAGGTTGACGTTTACGAAACAGGCATCTTTGACAGCTCCGAATTCCCCTACGACGGTGAGGGAATGGTAATTGCGGTCCTTGACACAGGTCTTGACTACTACCATTCCGCATTCAACAACTTCACCGTCCCCGAGGATAAGCTTGGGCTTACCTTTGACGAGGTTGCCTCGCTCATTGGCACAACCGCCGCTGCGGGAATACAGCCGGGGCTTACGGCATCCGACGTTTACATAAGCTCAAAGGTTCCCTTTGGCTTTGACTATGCAGACTACGACTCGGACGTTTATCCTCTTCGCAGCCATCACGGAACTCACGTTTCGGGAATTATTGCGGGCTTTGAGGAAAAGGACAATTTCGTTGGCGTTGCACCGAATGCACAGCTTGTGGAGATGAAAATATTCTCCGATATTCAGGACACCGCACGCTCGTCGTGGATACTTTCGGCACTTGAGGACTGCGTAATTCTCGGAGTTGACGTAATCAACCTTTCGATAGGAACGTCCTGCGGCTTCTCTACCGAATCGGAAAAGGAAGCACTTTCGGGCGTTTACGACGCTATCAGAGGCGAGGGCATCAGCCTTATAGTTGCGGCATCGAACTCCTTCAACTCCGGCTACGGCTCGGAGAAGAACGGTAACCTCGACCTTAACTCCAACCCTGATTCAGGTACGATAGGCTCGCCCGCTACTTACAACGGTGCGCTTGCCGTTGCTTCGGTTGAGGGCGAGAAAAAGGCATACCTGCTCTATAACGGAGCTATCGTATATTTCAACGAGTCCACCAGCCGTGGCGGCGACGAGAAGAACTTCGTCAAGGAGCTTCTTGCAGCCTCCGGCAAGGATTCTGTTGACATTGAATTTATAAAGGTGCCCGGCGTAGGACGTAAGGCAGACTACGGAACAATAAAAGAAGAGATAAAGGGTAAAATTGCTCTTGTCAGCCGTGGCTCAAACACCTTTGAGGAAAAGGTAAATACCGCACAGGCTATGGGTGCAGCAGGCATTATAATTTACAACAACGTCTCCGGTGACATTCTTATGAACGTCGGAACGACGACCATTCCCGCCTGCTCGATTTCGCAGGACGACGGCGAAATGCTTGCTAAAATCGGTAGAGGAACTATAAGAATTGCAAAACAACAGGCGGCAGGTCCGTTCATCTCCGACTTCTCCTCCTGGGGTCCCTCTCCCGACCTTGAACTGAAGCCCGAGGTCACCGCTCACGGCGGCTCGATTCTCTCAGCTGTCCCGGGACAGGACTATGACAGAATTTCCGGTACTTCAATGGCAACGCCCAACGTTGCAGGAGTCGTTGCCCTACTCCGCCAGCATATAAAGACACAAAACCCCGGTATATCCTCCGTTGATTTGACTGCAAGGATTAACCGTCTGCTTATGTCCACCGCCGATATACTTTACAATATGAACGGCTTGGCGTACTCCCCGAGAAAGCAGGGTGCAGGTCTTACGAACCTCAATAATGCGGCGTATACCACAGCTTACATTCTCACCTATGACAGAAAAGACGGCTCCGTGATGGATAAGTCTAAAATTGAGCTTGGCGACGACCCGACAAGAAGCGGCGTATACACGCTTGTATTCACCGTTGACAACTTTGGCGACAAGACGCTGGAATTTGACGTTTCCACTTACGTTATGACCGAGGGCGTCAGCGAAACCAAGACAAGCCGAGGCGAGACCACCGTTACTCAGGACGGATATCTCCTTGAGGGTGCGGACATCGTTACGAAGCTTGTGAGCGGCGGCTCACTTTCGGGCACAAGGCTCACTGTAAGTGGCGGCAGCAAGGCTACGGTGGAAATAACCGTTACCCTCTCTGAGGAAAACAAGAAATATCTTGACGAGTCCTTTGAAAACGGAATGTACGTCGAGGGCTTTGTAACTCTCGATAACGTCGAAGAGGGCGGAATCGACCTCTCCGTTCCCTACCTCGCATTTTACGGCGATTGGACCGAGGCTCCCATATTCGATATAGACTATTATGAAACTAACAGGGACGAGCTTGACGAGTCCTTAAACGACGAGGACAAGACTCTGCCCGACGCTTACGCTACACGTCCTATAGGCGGTCTTTCCGGCGACTACGTCGGTTACCTCGGCTCGTTCTACTACGACCAGAAGCCCGGCTCCGACAAGATTTCCGCCGACAGAAATCACATTTCCCTCTCAAACCAAGAGGATGCAATAAACTCCTTACGCTACATCTGGACGGGTATGCTGCGTGGTGCGGCAATGGTTGAAATCACAATTACCGATGACTCGACCGGCGAGGTAGTATACTACACCACAGACGAGTACGTAAGAAAATCGTACAGCGACGGCGGTGCAATGATTTACCCCGCAAACGTTGACGTTGATTTCAGTGCAATCGAGCACAATCTTAAAAACAACACGAAATACACAGTAACTATGAAGGGCTTGCTCGACTACGGCGACGGAGGTGAGAACACCAACAAGAACAACACCTTTACGTTCCCACTTGTCACCGACTTCTCCGCCCCCAACGTAACGGGCTGTGAATTCTACTATGAATATGACAGGTCCGCAAAGAAGAACAGGCTTTATGCAAGGGTGGCAATTTACGACAACCACTATGCAATGTCGGCTCTTGTTGGCTACGTCGGCTACGATTCGACCGGCACGGGTGTGACCTTCTACAACTTCGACCAATATATGACGCCCATCAAGTCGGAATACAATTCGACCTCGTATCTGACCTACGAGCTGACTGATTATATTGACGACATCAAGTCGAACGCATACAACAAGAACACGTTTACAATTATGTGCTACGACTATGCGCTCAACAATGCGACGTATGAAATAGAGCTTCCCGACGAGTTCCGTGACGCTTACTACGAGAACACGGGTGCTGACACCGTAGAGCTTGTGCTTGGCAGAGAGTACGACATCACCGATATTTACACGGACCTCACCCCCGACCTTATAAAGCAGATTTACTCCGACAACAGCATAATCGAAATTCTCGATTCCGAAGTTCCCGGTGCTCCGAAAACGTCATTCCGCATTAAAAATCAGAAGCGTGACGGCTCCTCTTACAGAAGCGGCACGGTTGCTATGCTGCGTGTCACCCTCAAGGACGGCACCAAGCGTGAGCTTTACGCTTCTTGCTTAAAGAACACGTACCTTGAGCCATCGGAAATCTCAAAGGCTGTAATTTTAAGCCCCAATCAGACCTTCCGCCTTGAGCCTCTTGTATACCCCGACACGGAATGGGGCGAGCTGCTCGAATTTGAAATTCCGGAAAAGAAGGTTGCAACCGTAGTGGGCACGGAGGTGCTTGCCCTTGCCCCCGGCTCGGCAACCGTCAACACGTACTATTACACCTCTCTCGGACGTGAAAGAACTCAGTTCTACATTCTCGTTCTCACCGACAAGGACGACTCGGGCTTCAAGCAGTATACAAAGCCCGTTGTAAAGGACTTTGCCATTACGGGTTACACAACGAACAAGGCATTCTACTTCCTTAATACAGAGGATAGGGACATCGGTGCTACGGGCGATATAAGAAAGTTTACGTCAGAACCGTTCCTTTCTATGTACCCTTCCGAGTCCGTCACGCTTTCGTGCGACTTTACGGCATATTTCCCGAACGTAACGGAGGTGAAGTATGAGTCCTCCGACTACTCTATTGCATATGTGAATAAAGACGGTGTGATAGAAGCCCTGAAGGAGGGGGGTGCCACCGTCACGGCAAAAATCTACCAGGACGGCTCACCAACATATTACACCGCAAGCGTTAGGATAGAGGTTAAGAATCCTTACGTAACTAACGGTCCTCAGCTTGTAAGCTACTTCGGAAACGGTGGAATCGTTTCCATCCCTGCTGAGCTTTGCCTGACTCACATAGGACAGTTCGCATTCTCCAACTACCACTACATCGACAAGGGTCCCGAGGATGAAATCTCCGAGGAGGTGCCCGAGACAACGAAGATTTGGTACATCGGCGAGGACACAATTACGCACATTATAATTCCCGAGGGCGTTGAGGAAATAGGTATGTACGCCTTTGCAGGACTTACGTCCCTCAAAAAGGTCACGTTGCCCTCCACTCTTAAATCCATAAGCAACGGTGCATTCCTCGGCTGTGAAAGCCTCACCGAAATCGAAGGAATAAAGCACGTCAAGTTCATCAACCAAGAGGCATTTGCAGGCTGTAATATCAAGGGAGATTTGAAGCTTAACAGTGCAATAGCAATCTCCGACTATGCTTTCCTTGGCAACAAGAATATAACGAAGCTTGAGCTTTCAGAGCATACACGCTCCATTGGAGCTTATGCATTTGCCCAAAACACGGGGCTTAAAGCCGTAAGCGTTGCCGCTGACAAGATTAAGCTCGGTCAGTACGCATTCTCCGGCTGTACTTCCCTTACGGATATATCGGTAAATGCGGCGGTGCTTCCTACAGGAATCTTTGAGGGCTGCACGTCTCTTAAGTCATTTTCCATAGGCAAAGACGTCGAGGTGATCGGCGAATATGCCTTCGCAGGCACAAGCATTTCCGCTTTCACGGTTGAGAACGGAAACAAGACGTTCACCTCGCCCGAGGGTGCAGGCTACCTCCTCTCGGCAGACGGCACAGAGATACTTCTCGTTTCTCCGAGCATAAAAGAGCTTAAAATACCGTACAACGACAAGATTACAAAAATTGCGGCAGGTGCATTCTCCGGCTGTAAGAAAATCTCCGAGGTTTATCTGCCCAACGTTACGGAGGTCGGCGACTACGCATTCTCTGAATGCAGAAATCTTTATAACATCAAGCTCGGTCCACTTACTAAAATAGGAAAGTTTGCATTCTGCAACACGAAAATTTACAATATGCCTGAAATCAAAATTGCAGACGGCACATCAGAGGCATTCCTTACGGAAATCGGCAGTTATGCATTCTACGGCACGAACATAACGTCCGTTACAATCCCCGGCGGAATCACCGTAGGTGACTATGCGTTTGCAGAGTGCGAACACCTTGCAAGCGTTACAGTACAAAGCGGCACGGAACAAAGCCCGACAAAGCTCGGTGCTTACGCATTCTCGTATTCCATTACTTACAGCAACAAAAAGACCGTTGCCTACATTGACGTTGGCAACACCCGTTATTACTACTACGTCTACTCATCTCCCCTTACTTCCATTGTAATAGGTGACAACGTCGAGCTTGGCACGGGTGCGTTCTCCGGTGCGGCATCTGTAGTCAGCGTTGATCTCGGAGATAACGTCAAAATAGGCGACTATGCGTTCTATCACGCAGACAGCCTCAAATCAATCGACCTCTCCGGTGCAACATACATCGGCGACTGTGCCTTTACGGGCGGATTTGATTACTATTACAAGAGCAATATTGACAGAGTATTAAGCTCTCCCGCAATCAACGATGTGGGAACGAGCTATCTATTCATCTACTACACTCCCGACTTTAAGGAGGTGGATTTGTCAAGTGCGACCTACGTCGGCAAGGAGGCGTTCATCTACTGTGGCTTTTCCAACGACTTTGACAGAGTCGGACAAAAGCTTACCACCGTTATACTCGGAGATGCTATAACCGAAATCGGCGAGGGTGCGTTTGCCTCCTGCACAGAGCTTGATAGCATCAATCTCGACAAAATAGAGAAAATCGGTGACTACGCATTCTACAATACGGGAATCAAAGAGGCAGACCTCACCTCCGCTGTTTCCATAGGTGCTCAGGCATTTGAATACTGCGAGAAGCTCCAAAAGGTTACTCTCGGAAAGAACATTGAGCTTATTGGTGCTGAGGCGTTTGCATACGACGAGCTGCTTGAAGAGCTCGAGGGTCTTGGCGGCGTAGAATACATCGGTGACAGTGCGTTTGCTTACACGGGCATCACCACAGCTGACCTTGCAAATGCCGTTTACGTCGGAAGCTATGCATTCATTAAGCAGACTCTCACCGACTTCACCGTAGCTCTGGGCGAAAAAATAACACAAATGGGAGAAAACCCGTTTGCACTCTGTAACATCACTCCTATCTCGTCCGAGACAATCACCGACTTTGGCGGTGACAAGTACACCGAAATTATTTACGATTTCGACCTTAATGAAAACATTAAAATCATTGACGGCTGCGTATATCAGGTAGTTCCCGAGGGTCTTGTGCTTATAACCTACCTCGGAAATGACAAGGACGTTACGGTAGCTGAGGGAACGGTAAGGATTGCTGCAAGTGCATTCAGAGGCTCACAAACCATAAAGAGCGTCACCCTGCCCCATACCTTAAAGTCTATCGGACACAAGGCGTTCTTCGGCTGCACGAATCTTTCTCTTGTCACGTTCAAGAGCTTTGAGGCTCCCGTTCTTGAGGAGGAATTCGATGCCAACTACGTTCTGTTCGGTGACAGCATTCCCTTTAAGTATTCTGACGGCGGTGTTGACTACGGTCTTGATATTATTAAGCTCGGTATGTACAACATCTTAAAAGAGGACGGAACGCCCAATTACTCCAACTTCTTCTTTGGAGCAACATTTAAGGATTACGTTGGAAGAGTTACCGACAAAATCACAATGGTTGCACCCTCCAACGGCAAGAATTACGACTCGTTCATCTTCGCACAGTACTTCGATCTCTTTATCGACGGCTCCGTTGCCGCCGACGACACTACCCTTGCGGCAATCGAAGCAATAAGCAAGCTGCCCGAGAGCATAACTCTTGCACACAAGTCACTCGTTGAGGCTGCACGTATGGCATACAACAAAATCGCAACCAACGACCAAAAGGCACTCGTCACAGAGTACCAGAGGCTCACCAAGGCGGAGAGCAGAATCAAGGACCTCGAATATGCGGCGAACAAGGGCGACCAAGCCGAGCCTGAGGTACCCGACACTCCCTCGAGCACTCCGGAGAGCCCCGCTCCCGAGAACGGCGGTGACGGAATTTCTGTCGGTGCATTCATTCCAATTCTTGCGGCTGTGCTTATTGCAGGTCTTGCTTGCGGATTCAGCATTAACAAATATACCTCTAAAAAAAGAAAGCCGACCGATGAGGACGGCAGCTCCGAAAACAGTAATGACTTCGGAGGAGGACAGTAATGAAACGTAAAATTATTTTAAGCCTGGCGGCGGCAATTATACTTGCCGCCCTGATGGCACTCGTCTCTTGCTCGGACGGCTCTCCGTACGGAGATTATGACGATGAGGGATACACTGTAAGCGTCAAATTCGACGCAAACGGCGGCACCTTTGCAGGCCGTAATGAAGTTTACATTGTAGATGTTTTCCACAAGGACGCAGGTTCCATTGCAATTTTGAAGCCCGATGACGACAGACGTGGCGACAGCACGACAAGGCTTCCTGCCACAATGTCAAAGCATCTGCTCACAGGCTGGTTTGTTGACACTCTTGATTCAAGCTGCAAGGTTGTTGACGGTGGTGGAAACGAGATTACTCTCGAAGCCTTAAAGAATACCGCCTGGAACTTCGATGAGTACCGTATTATTACGGACAAATCCAAGGCATACTCATCGGAAAACCCCGTGCTTACGCTCAAGGCGGGCTGGGAAAGATATAACACCTTTGAATTCTACGTCAAGGGCGAGGACGGCACGTCTTGGACTGCCGTTGCTGATAAAAACGGCAATCCCCTCGTTTACGAGGCACTGACGCTTGAATATCCCACAAAGAACCTGACCTTTGACCAACAGGGCAAATACCTCTCAGGCAACGGCGACTGGAAGCTCGGTAACTATAAGCTCCCCGCTAACACAACGTTTGTTGCTGCATACCTTGACGAGGAATTGACAATTCCCGTAAAGGGCGATGGCGAGAGCGGTCGTCTTAATGAAGAAATCTACGTTCAAAAGACGGGAGCTGACAGTGCCGAGCATATCAAGATTTATATTGATTGCAAGGACGGTGTCTGGTACGATATTTATTCCGCAAAGCAGATGTCCTCGATTGGCAAGACGAACGTCAATTACAACATCTGCACGGACGTAGTTGATTTTGAGGGCATTGATTGGCCCTTTGACGGCACGAGCGTCTTCCACGGTCAAATAACGTCGGAAAACGGTGCTATAATACGTGGCGTTTCAGCAAAGCAGGCAACAAACGCAAACAGAACGTCCTTTGGCGGCATATTCTACTCTCTCGGTGCAAAATCCGTAATTAAGAATATCACCTTTGAGGACGTAAGCTACAAAATCACAGGCTCACTTCAAGAGGCGAGCTTCGGTATGCTTGCAGGACGGGTCGTTGACGGTGCTACGCTTGAAAACGTCGCTATTTCTGGAAATGCAAGCTTCGTGTTTACAAAGGACCTGCTTATGGGTGATGGAATCTCAAGCGGTCTTGTTTCTGCGGACGGCACATCTAATCCCAGAATTCAAATCTACCTTACCGTAGGCTCCGACAATGCGGATATAGACATATCCGGTGCCAACTACTCGCTCACTCTCTCGGACGATTTTACAGATGATGACCTCTTGGAGCTCTTCTTTACTTACAGGATAGAGGGCGACAAGGTAGTCTTCACGGCAGTTCAAAACGGTTAATATTTTTTGGAGGAATATATAAATGAAAAAGAAGCTTCTATCAATCTTACTTACGCTTTCTCTGTGCCTCGGTGCGATGCTTCCGCTCACATCGTGCGGCGGTGGAGACGAGGGAAGCGGCGGCTCTGACAAGCCCGACTCCTTGGTAATTATGTCCGAGGAGCTTGACGGCTTGTTCAATCCCTTCTTCTCAACCACTGCGGCAGACGGCACTATTGTTTCTATGACGCAGATTTCTATGCTCACAATGAATTACGTGAACAAAGAGGTTAAGGTCGCCTACGGCGAAAATGAGCCTGTCGTAACGCTCGATTACGAGTCTAAATACGACGAGGACACGGACAAGACAACCTATTATTTCGTAATTAAAAACGGCATTAAATTCTCCGACGGTAAGCCACTTACCATCGAGGACGTAATATTCAATCTCTACGTTTACCTCGACCCTGTTTACACAGGCTCGTCCACGATGTATTCCACTAAAATCGAGGGCCTTGCAAACTATCGTTCGCAGCAGTTCGTTGACGAGGACTCCGATATTGATGAAATCATTTCAAGCACTGCAACAACCCGTGCAAAGGCACGTATAAACGAGCTTATCAACCTTTTCAAGGACACCGGAAGAATACCCGGCTCTACATCCTACGAGGCTGATTACGAGGCTATGAAGGCTGCAATTCTTGCCCACAACCTCAACTCCACCTACAAGGAGGCTATAAGCACAAAGCCCTCAACCGTAACCAACCAGCAGCTTCTTGCAGACTACGAGAAGACCTTGAAGCTCTTCCGTGAGGAGCTTGTTCGTGACTGGAACGCTTCTCAGGAGGCTTACCCCACAACGGACGCTCCTTACAAGGATTGGAAAGAGTTTGACGACCCCGTATTCCGCTTTATGCTCTATGAAATGCCCGATATGATCACGATTGAGTATAAGAAGCTTGATGACGGCAAGGAGGACAAGACCGTAATCAAGGCAATTACCCCAAACTATGACCTCAATATGACCAAGGAACAGGCAATCGATTACGTTTATAACGTAAAGACCTCTCAAGAGCTTCACGTCGTTCTTCAGTATTGGGCAACGGCACAGGAGCTTATGACCGAATACACCGCAACCGCCAAGGAGGTTGTTCTCCGTGAGAAGCTTCCCGCCGACGGTATGGCAGTGCCCAACATCAAGGGCATCAACTCGCTCGGTCATCCCACCGATGGCGAGGACGAGGCTGTAAGTGAGGTTGTCGTAAACGGCACCACCTACAAGGTTGCAAACGAGCATAACGAGGACGGAACTCCTAAGAACGAGGGTGAGTACGACGTTCTTGCAATCACCATCAACGGCGTTGACCCCAAGGCAGTTTGGAACTTCTCCTTTACCGTAGCGCCTCAGCATTACTATGCTCCCGGCTACGAGGTTGACATCGCAAACAACAAGTTCGGTCTTGAATGGGGCTCTATTGACTTTATGAACAACGTCATCAGAAATACAAAGAACGGTGACCCCAACAACAACAGCGTTCCTATGGGTGCGGGTGCATACCAGGCAACAAACGCAAAGAACGAATCCAACCCCACAATGGACGAGTTCCACAAGAATGACGTTGTATATTTCAAGGCAAACAACAATTTCTTCTTCGCTACTCCCAAAATCGACAAGGTTCGCTATCAGGTTGTCGGAGCGTCTAACGCAATAACCGCACTTGAAAGCGGTGTCGTACACTTTATCTCTCCTCAATACACACAGTACAACGCACAGCGTCTTAATTCTCTTGCATCCTCGGGCATTGCAACCGCAAGCACCGACCAGCTCGGCTACGGTTACATCGGTGTCAGTGCAAAATACGTTCCCGACATCAATCTTCGCCGTGCAATTATGACAGCGATGAACACAGAGCTTGCACTTGAATACTACCTCACAGGTACTGCAGAGAATATTTACTTCCCTATGTCCACCGTAAGCTGGGCATATCCCAAGGACGAGCTTGGCTACATCACCGACAACGGTCAGCTATTCCCGAAGATTCCCTTTGACGAGGAGGCTGCAAAGAAGCAGATTCTTCAGTATATGTCCGATGCAGGCGTAAGCGCGAACAGCCCTGACCTCACTCTTAAATTCACCATAGCGGGTGCAAACGTCTCCGACCACCCCACCTATGCAGTATTCCAAAAGGCGGCAAAGCTGCTCAACGAGTGCGGCTGGAACATCACCGTGCTTGCCGATTCTCAGGCACTTACAAAGCTTTCCACAGGATCTCTTGCAGTTTGGGCGGCTGCTTGGGGCTCTACTGTTGACCCTGACCTTTATCAGGTATATCACAAGAACTCCACCGCAACAAGCACGCTTGCTTGGGGCTACGATGCAATCAAGAGCAATCCCAACTCCGAGGAGGCGGGCATACTCGACGAGCTTTCCAAGCTTATCGACGATGCACGTGAGATAGACAACCAGAAGCGTCGTGCAGAAATATATCACGAGGCACTCAAGCTCATTATGGAGCTTGCAATAGAGCTGCCCGTATACCAGAGAGACGTGCTTTACGCATATAATTCAAAGGTAATCAAGACGTCCAGCCTTCCCGCTGAAATCAACCCCTACTCCACTCCCCTTGACAGAATCTGGGAGATAGAATTTGCAGCTTAAGAGAGGTATCTTATGCTCAAATATATCATCAAACGTCTGCTCCTCTCGGTGCTTATACTGATTGGCGTGTCGTTCATTGTATACGTGCTTGTCAGATGTATGCCCATCGACTTTGTCGAGCGGCAAATTTCCTCGATAAGCACGAACAATGCCGTATCGCAGGAGCTGATAGACAATATGTACAAGTCATACGGCCTTGACGGCAGTATACTTGACGGCTATATCAACTGGCTGACGAAGCTTTGTCGCTTCGATTTCGGAGATCGCTTTGTAAACGGCCTCTCCGTCGCATCTGAAATTAAAAATCATATGGGCATCTCGTTCATCGTGGCACTCATCGCCACGGTGTTCGAGTTCATGATTGCAATTCCCCTCGGTATCACGGCGGCAACGCATCAGTATTCTATCAGAGATTACGTTGTCACGGTGCTTGTAATGATAGGTATTTCCCTGCCCTCGTTCTTCCTTGGACGAGTGTTCCAGATTCTCGCTCCGCTTGTGGGGCTTGAATCGCTGTTTATGGAATCGGGGCTTTCGGGCACTGGCTTTGGCGACACGTTCGTCTTCTACCTACGAAACCTGCTCGCACCTATCATACTCGTCGTCATACTCAGCATAGGAGGACGAATGAGAATGACGAGAACGAATATGCTCGAGGTTATGAACTCGGACTACATAAGAACAGCCCGTGCAAAGGGTCTTTCCGAGCATAAGGTAATTTACAAGCACGCATTCAGAAACACGCTGATTCCGCTTGTAACGTCCCTTGCGGGTCTCTTGCCCACACTTTTCTCCGGCGCTATTATCACAGAGGAAATATTCAATCTCCCCGGCATAGGTCAGCTTGCACTTGAAGCAACTATGAATGCAGACATTCCGTTCATTATGGGATACAATATGTTCCTCGCACTTTTGAGCATTCTCGGCGTTCTGTTTTCGGACATTATGTACGCAATAGTAGACCCGAGAGTCAAGCTGTCTTAGAGGAGGTTCTGAAAATGGAAAACAACGAACTCAATAAAAGAACCCCCGCCTCCGATATGACAGAGGAACTTATGGAGATTAGGGAAGAAAGCACCCGTGAGGAGGAGTCACTTGACAAGAACGTGCGTCTTATGTCTCCGACGAGAATGATAGTACGCCGCTTCTTCCGCTCAAAGCTCTCCATTATAGGTATTATAATGATAGCAAGCCTCTTTCTTCTTTGCTGGGTAGGACCGCTCGTCTATACAAATTGGTCCTCGTCGGACATAGACTCATCAAAGAAGACGGAATACAACTGCGTTGAGCAATCCTTCACCGATTCGGACGGAAAGACTCACACCTATATGCAGGTTGTTGAGACGAACGTAGAGAACAAGCTTGGACCTATAAGCTCCTCTCACCCCCTCGGAACGGACGAGAACAAATACGACGTGCTTGCAAGGCTTATGTCAGGCGGCAGAATTTCTCTTACAATCAGCTTTCTTGCCGTTTTTCTCATAACTATCATAGGGATCGTATTTGGCGGCTTGGCGGGCTATTTCGGCGGTCTTGTGGACAATATTATAATGCGTCTTTGCGATATTCTGATGTGTCTGCCGGGCTTCCCTATCCTGCTTATCGTAGGAACGGTGCTTGACGCTGTCGGTGTTAATCTGCAGTACAAGATTTACTTCCTTATGGGCTTCTTGACCCTCATTTCGTGGGCAGGCACAGCAAGACTTGTGCGAGGACAGATACTCACTCTGCGTGAGCAGGAGTATATGGTCGCAGCAGAGGCAATGGGCTACTCCACGGGAAGAAAGATATTCAAGCACCTTGTGCCCAACGTTATGCCCCAGCTTATAGTTTCAATGACGCTAAGCCTTGGAAGTATGATACTCTACGAGGCGTCCCTCTCGTTCCTCGGTCTTGGTGCGCCTGTTGAATACGCCGCTTGGGGTACTATGATCAACGCAGCAAAGGATATGAATATTCTTTCCAACTACTTAAACCTCTGGGTACCGCCCGGAATATGCATCATCATTGCGGTCCTCGGCTTTAACTTCATCGGCGACGGCTTGCGTGATGCGCTTGACCCGAAGGCAAGGAGGTAATTAAAATGGCAGAAAAGAAAAAGAAAAATTACCTCTCAGGTAAGGAAATACGCAAAATCGCCAAGAAAAACTCCAAAATTATGCGTACGCTTGAGAAGCAGAAATACAGAAAGGCTGACGAGAGCGAATTTACCGCAGAAATGAAGAATGGCGACAACATTCTCGAAATTGAGGATTTGCACACCTATTTCTTCACCGAGCAGGGTATAGTAAAGGCTGTAAACGGAGTTTCCTTTGATATTCCGAAGAACGCAACCGTCGGTATTGTCGGCGAGTCGGGCTGCGGAAAATCAGTCACGAGTATGTCGGTTATGCGTCTTTTGCAGGGACCGACGGGTCAGATTTACTCAGGCTCCATTCGCTTCGCTGCGACGGAGGGAGAAAAAAACAAGGTCTACGACATTGCAAAAATGCCGATAAAGGAAATACACCGCATAAGAGGAAATCAGATTGCGATGATTTTCCAAGAGCCTATGACCTCACTGAACCCTGTGTTTACCATAGGAAATCAGCTTGATGAGGTCGTCCTCATTCATAAGAAGGGGGCAACCAAGGAAAGTGCACGGGCACGCTCGCTTGAAATGCTGCGTCTTGTCGGCATTGCTATGCCTGAGCGTGTGTATAAGTCCTACCCCCACGAGCTTTCCGGCGGAATGAGACAGAGAGTTATGATAGCTATGGCGCTTGCGTGCGACCCGAGGCTTATAATCGCCGACGAGCCGACAACGGCGCTGGACGTTACCATACAGGCACAGATACTCGACCTGCTCCGTGATTTGAAGACGAAGATGAACGGCTCTATAATGCTTATCACCCACGACCTCGGCATCATCGCAGAGATGGCAGACTACGTGGTTGTAATGTATGCAGGACGTGTAATTGAAAAGGGTACGGTGAGCGAGATTTTCCACAATCCCTGCCACCCTTACACGATAGGTCTTCAAAGGTCGAAGCCCACTATGGATTCGTCCGACGACAAGCTCTTTACAATTCCCGGAAACGTTCCCAACCCCATAAATATGCCGAAGCACTGCTACTTCAAGGAGCGTTGCTCCAAATGCATAGAAAAATGCTCAGGCGAATATCCCGAGCTTATTCAAGTAAGCCCCACGCACTACGTTGCGTGCCATTTGTACGACAAGGAGGAAGAAAACGATGGACAATAAAATTAAGACTTTTTCTCCTATTGACCCCGAGGCGTACAAAAAGGAGCCGTTTGACAAGGAGGCACTGCTTGAGGTAAGACATCTTTATAAGACCTTCCCTATCAAGAAATCCCTCCTTGGGGCGGTTGAGCAGGAGCTTATAGCGGTAAATGACGTTTCATTTAAGCTGAAGCGCGGCGAAACGATAGGTATTGTCGGAGAGTCAGGCTGTGGAAAAACGACACTTGGAAGAACTATACTAAAGCTTCATCAGCCGACTGACGGTCAGATTATCTTCGACGGCGAGGACATTACAAATCTTCGTCCGTCGGGTATGCGTAAGCACAGAACGAATATGCAAATCATATTCCAGGACCCCTACTCCTCTCTCCCCCCGAGAAGCACAGTGGGCGGAATTCTCTCCGAGCCTGTAAAGGTTCACGGCATAGTTCCGAGGAGCGAGGTAAAGGACTACGTGCTTGATTTGATGGAAAAGTGCGGGCTTCGTGACTACTATTACGAGCGTTATCCCCACGAGTTCTCGGGCGGACAGCGTCAGCGTATATGTATTGCACGCGCACTCTCTGTCAATCCCAAGCTTGTAATCTGTGACGAGCCTGTTTCGGCACTCGACGTTTCTATTCAGGCACAAATCATCAACCTCTTGAAGGAGCTTCAGGAGTCGATGAACCTGACGTATCTTTTCATTTCTCACGACCTTTCGGTTGTCAAGTTCATTTCAGATAAGATTGGAGTAATGTACCTCGGCTCTATGATGGAGTTTGGCTCGAAAAAGGATATTTTTGAAAACCCGCTCCATCCATACACCAAGGCACTGTTCTCCGCTATTCCCAACCCCAACCCCGACGTAAAGATGAACAGAATCGTGCTTGCAGGAGACATTCCCTCACCTGCAAATCCGCCGAGCGGCTGTCGCTTCCACACACGCTGCCCTTATGCTACGGAAAGATGCCGCACAGAGGTTCCCGAGTACCGTGAATACGGTGAGGGGCACTTCGCTGCGTGCCATCTTTGCGAGGAGGAAAAGGCAAGATGAGCAAAAAGGATAAGAAAAGCAAGCCCAAAATAACGTATATCGACGACGGAAGGTCTCTTACCGACTTGTCAGGAACAAAAAAAGGGTCAAAGGAGCGGGGCGAAAAGAAATCATACGAGCAAAAACGCACCCGATCAACAATGGGTGACAAGTGGAAGACGTACAAGCAGAGCGTGAAGATGATGTTCATTCCTATGCTTGTTACGATGGCAGGAATTTGTCTGATATTTCTTATTCTTTATATTGTTTTTTCAATTCCGGAATGGATAGCATAAAGATCACTTATTTTTTATAAACAAGGAATTAATATATGTTTGACTTTATACCAACAGAATATTTTCTTTTAGCATTTGGACTTATACTGCTTATTAAAGGCGGAGATATGTTTGTCGATGCGGCATCATCCATCGCAAAGAGATTCAAGCTTCCCGAGCTTCTTGTCGGTGCTACAGTTGTGTCTATCGGCACAACCCTCCCGGAGGTTATGACCTCCGCACTGGGAGCTGTCGGAGGCTCCGGCGAGATAGCGTACGGAAATGCAGTCGGTTCAATTATATGTAACACGGCTCTTATCGCTGCTATAACAGTGGCAATAAAGCCTTGTAAAACGAACAAAAAGACTCTTTTGTTCCCCGTTGCATTTTTCTTTGGTGCTGCCCTCTTTTACGTTTTGACAGCTTATATCGGCGGCACGTTTACACGCTGGTCGGGCATCGTGCTTCTCGTTGGATTCATCTTCTATATGATAATGAACGTTGTCAATATGAAGAAAAACTCCACCGAAGAAGAGAACGAGGCTCTCCCAGAATGCGAAATAGCACAAGAGGGCAAAAGCAGCCTCGGTCTTGTTAAAGATATAGTGGTGCTCGTTTTGGGTGCTGTAATTATTGCACTCGGCGCATATCTTCTCGTTGAAAGTGCAACAGAAATAGCGGGGCAGCTCGGAATGCCAGAATCGGTAATAGGCTTGACGGTTGTAGCGATAGGAACCTCTCTTCCCGAGTTTGTAACGGCAATAACCTCGCTGATTAAGGGACACGGAGCCCTTTCGCTCGGAAACATCATCGGAGCGAATATCTTTAACCTCGTTCTCGTTTCCGGTGTAGCAGTTACGATAAGCCCGTTCCCCGTTCCCGAAAACTCTATGCTTTTCGGACAGAACGCATCGTTTGTGCTTGACCTTCCCGTAATGCTTGCGGTTATGGGACTTCTGACTCTTCCGACACTTTTACGTGGCAAGCTTTCAAGATGGCAGGGAATCGTACTTCTCGCCATATATGCAATCTTTATGTTTATGCAGTTCGTTTTTGTAAGAGCTGTCTGATATTGCAACACTCACATAAATACGTATCACCCGTGTTAAATTTAACACGGGTGATACTATTATATATCTAGATCGGCATCTTTTCACTATTACATAATCGACAATTTTCGCAAGAGAAAAGTGAAGAGGTAAAATCGACAAGCTTCTTGCGGAGCTTGTCGGTTTTTATCTAAGGGCAATAAAAAAGATGTTTTCCACAGTTTTGGTATAGATTTGAACCCTTGCCCTAATCACGACAAAGCCGTGTATATAATCCGTCGCAGACGGAATGGAATCAATGCATAGCATTGTATGGTATCAAGCCGCAGAGGATGCAACTTCGGTGATGCCATACGCCTGACGGCGATTCCATACACGCAGGGGCGTGATGCCATACCAAGCCTTCGGCTTGGATAAAAAACCGACAAGTCGAAGCTTGTCGGTTTTTTGGCCTGCCCGTGCGGATTCGAACCGCAGACCTTCAGAGTCGGAGTCTGACGCGCTATCCAGCTGTGCCACGGGCAGATGCTATTATATTTTACCACTTCGGGGCGTAAATGTCAAGGGGTGAATTTTGACGATTTTTACATAGTAACAGCGGCAATGATATAAAACACTGCCGCCGACAAAATAAAATTATAGATAACGAAGCGGAGTTCCGTACTCCTCTTCGTAAATTTCACGCCAGACTCGGGAATTTTCCTCCATAAGACGCTCCGCATTCTCTCTGTCGGAGAGGGTCGGGTCGGGATAAATCGGGGCTGACACGTGTATAGTATATTCCTGCACAGGGTAGCCGTCGTTACCTATATGATTTGAATCCCTTTGGATTATAAAGCACGGCACGACGGGAACTTTGGCACGTGAGGCGAAGCGAAACGCTCCGGACTTCAGGGGCTTAGGCTTGCGGTAGTTCCACCACATACTCTGCTCAGGATATACGAGAACAAAGTTTCCCTCACGTAAAAGCTGCTCTGTCGCTGCGGAAAACTCACGCAGCACGCTTTTTGAAGAGGCGAGCGGAAGAGTATGAAAATGTCTCATAAGAAAGCCGTAAAATCCCGGAAACGAGGTGTAATTCCCCTCTCTTATTACTCTGTAAAGCCTCGGCTTTTTGTTGGAATTAAAGCCTGCTCTCTCATAAGCTACCTGCATAGCAAAGGAATCAAAGGGATTGAAGTGGTTGCAGGTTATAACGGCACCCGTGTCGAGCTTTTGAAGATTTTCAACACCGATTACGTCCTTTATGATTATGTTTTTTTCTTTGATTTGCTTGTTTAAAAATCGCCTCGCAATAAAGTACGCATATCTTGCCTTGAAGCGTGCTTTGAGGCTTTTACGAAAAAAATCGACCTCGCCCTCCTTAATAGGGCGTGTGGGCGGATCCTCCTCGACGTCCTCGTCGAAGCGTCCCTCCCTTTCGAGCTTTTCTATTTTTCTTAAAGCCTCGGCACGGTCGCTTGCTCCTGCGGCACGCATTCTTGCAACGTAGGTATCCGGACGGTTTGATTCATCTCTGGCAAGGCTTGCAAGCCTTTTGAGCGATTCGGCATCACGCTCACGCTCTTGGTCCGTATAAGACTCAAGCTCGTGACGGATTTCGTCGTATACGGCGGTTTCTTTTGCGTATTTCCAAAAAATATCGCCAAGGCGGCAATCGGCATAATGCCACGGCTTTGACACCATTATGTAATGTATAATTTTACATTCCTCGGGCGGGTACTCCATTGTGCCGAAAACCTCCATATTCCAATACTGAGGCAAAAACAGCACGTGGTCCTTGAACATAATATTGAGATAGTCCTCGTCCTGCGTCACACGGCAATCGTAAGTAGAAAGCAAGACACCGAAGCGATCAAGCATTTTATTTTCACGGAAAAGACGGCAATTTATCAAAAGGACGCCCGCATTGAAGTAAGCGTACCTGTCAAGACCTAAACACTTTTCAACGTAAGTGCCGTATACGTCCTCTTGAACCATAGCCTGCTCACGGCAGCCTGCGGCATAGTAGTCCTCAATGTCCGTGTCGTAAAGCTCTGAGATGTCGCCTGTAACAACAGTATCGCTGTCTATATAAAGAGCCTTATCAATTTCGGGGTACATATCTGCGATAAAAAGGCGGTAATAGGTGCTTTTTGAATAATAATCCCTGATTGGGAGATTAGCCGTAAGCTGCTCAAGATATGGGGTGACGTTATCAAAGGTGATTCCAACCGAATCTGTCGCCAAATCCAGCACGGATCTTTGTGCCGTCTCGGAAATGTCGGTGTGAAGAACGTGTATTCTGTACTTTCTTGATTTTGACGAATTTTTTATAAGCGAATGGAGCGAAACCACCGTATAGCGGAGAAAACGCTCGTCGCAGGAATAAAAAATCTCAATGGGGTTCTTGTTTTGCATATTTCAAGCTCCTTACTTCAGAAGATAAAAATCGTTAATTGGCGGAGTCCCTATTTGCCACAAGGCTAAGGTACTCGTCAAAAATATCGTCAAAGCAATGATAACCGAACACCTTGTGGACACGGTCAACCTGCCACTGCTTCACGTTGTCGGTATGGGGGTACGGCAAATAGAACAGCCTTTTGGAAAAATGTCTGATCACAGTAGATTTAAAAAGGCACTTTTGCGCATTGAAGCGTTGGGGAAGCATTTTCTTTTTTACAGTTGAGCGAATCAGGGCACTCTGGTCGGCGAACACAAGCTTCTTCTTCCTCAAAATTTCTCTTGCCTTTACGAAAATGCCCGTCTCTTTCATCTTCTTCATATTAAAGAGCAGAACACCTGCGTTTATGTAATTCGGGTGAATCAGAAATCTGCCGTAATGGTCTCTTGCGGCGGCATATTCGACCTTTGATATATCAATATCCCAAATGAGGCGAATATCACGGTTGAAAAGCACATCCGCATCGAGGTAAAGAATTTTGTCGGGCATCCCGTCAACAAGGTCTGCAAGAAGACGCACCATTGTGTAAGGCGAGCAGTACGCACTCTCATTAGGACAGGCGTGAAGCTCACGGTGATATATATCGCTAACGTCAATGACCGTAAGCTCGTTTTTCGGATTGTAGGATTTTGCCACTCTCAAAAACAGCTCCGACTGCTCCTCTGTCAAGGGGGTATATACGGGCTTTATTTCGCTTGCGTCCATTGTCAAAATATAAAAATGAAACGGCTCGTCCGTTGCAGTACGCTTGAAAATTGACAAAGCACAGGTGAGCATTCCGTCAAAAACGGCGTGGTTGCCGCAAAACATTACGTTAATCATTTTTCAAATCACTTTCTTCGTCCTTTTTGTCGCTCGGTCTTTTTCGGTATTCTACCAGCACGGCATCGGAGAGACGTGAGCGTTCAAGCATTGCATCAAAAATCTCATCTCTGAGACTTCGGCGTGCGTCCTTTATGGAAAAATCGGTATTCGGGTAAAACGGACCGTCAACGTAGGTTACAATCTTAACTTTCTTTGGATTTTTCCTCTTTAGGTAAACGTTTGTAAAGCAAAATACGGGGGTGTTCATCTTCACGGGGTAGGAAAAGGAGTCGTCACGAAACGGACGAATACCCGTAAAGTACGGCCATATATGCGCCTCCGGATAAATGAACACGCTCTTGCCCTCATTTATGCGGTCTTTGATAGTAGAGTTGAAATTTCTCGCCGCACAAAGGCTGTCAGGCAGAGGGAGTGCACCCATATAAGGTGTGATTCTGCCGAGCAGCGGCATAGACACGTTGTTCGGGTGAACTATTACGTAAGCCCATCTCGGACGGCTGATAAATGTAGGAATGAGAGCATCGGCGGTAGGTTGGGTATGGTTTCCGTATACAAATATACCCTGACGCTTTGCCAAGGCGAGCTTCTCACGTCCTATAATTTTGTGGCGGAACTTTATTTTTAAATAGAGAGTAGCAAGCGGAACAGCCACAATTCTGTACCAGAAAAAGCAAACGAGTTTACCAAAGCCTCTGTCTCTTTTGTACTTGTACCTTTCATCTATTCTCCGAGGCGTTATGACGGCGGTGGAGAATTCATCGTTCATCTCGTCGTCGTAATATACCACCCTTGGAGAGTGGTTGTCATTTTTCTTTTTCATAAATTCGGTTCCTCGCCCTGGTGTCAAGCAATCTATTTTTAATAAGCAGTCTTAACGCCGACACTTGTCTTACGTGTAAATTATACACCAAAAAGATTGATTTGTCATCCTAATTAGGCGTTTTATAGGTAGAAAATAATTCTACCTGCACTCTCCTCTGAGTAGAATCGCAGCGGTTTTGTAAACCTGAGGTTTACTTTTCGCTTTATTTTTAAATTAAACTTTATCTTAAATATATATAATTTAAAACACCCCAACACTGAACTGCCGCTCCCGCCAAAACAAAAAGATGCCATATAAAATGTGCCGCACGTCTTTCCACAGCACAGGGAATTACACCGACAGTATAGAATAGCCCTCCGACTAAAATCGTATAAAAGAAGTCTGCATTTGTTCGACTTATGCTCGGTAAAAGCAAAAGTGCACTCCAACCAAGAACAAGATAAAGGGCTATGTGTAATGCATACTTTGAAGTTCCGAAAACGAGTGCAGCGGTAGCTCCCAATATAATAACAGTCCACTGAATTAATAAAACGGCAGTCGTGTTAGATGAGGTGGAAATATTCAAAATAATAGGGCAAAACGTAGCTCCAATCAAAAGGTATACAGATGCATAATCAAAACGACGAAAAAGCCTCTTTGCAGCCCAGCCGTAAGGCATTGCGTGATATAAGCAGCTCGACAAAAACAAAATAAAAAGTCCAAAAAAATAAACCAAGCCGCCAACACGCTGAGAGAGAGTTTGAGAATGACTCATCATAATGACAAGTATAACAATGGAAAGTGCCGCTCCTATACCGTGTGAAACGGCATTTCCAACCTCAACGGCAGTAGAGCGATGCGGAGGCTCCTCGGGGTCCTGAAAGCCTATAAGCTCAGCAAACGCTTTAATTTCCTTTTCGCACCGAAGCCGAAGGGCACTCTTTTCCCTCTTGTATATTTCACGCACCTCTTTTTTCATAAGACGCATTTCTTTTTTTACGCTCTGTTGCCCTCTCATACCGCACTCACTACCTTTTCCTAATTTTCTCTCACTATTATGTGCGAAAAATGGAAAAAGAATACAGAGGAGAAAGGTGTTTTTATATTTAATTTCGCTACACGGGTAGGCACTTATGAAAAAACTTCCTTAAAAACAGGGCAAAAAGCAAAAGAGGCGGTGCACTCACGGCACCGCCTCTGATTTTCAGTTATGCAAGAATTTTCTTGACGCACTCTGCAATTCTGTCGCACTTACAGTTTTGGAAGAAATATTCCTTGAAGTTCTTGCCGCCGAGAGCACCCTTAACAAGCTCTCTGTCAAGGTTTTCAAGAATGTAAACGATGTCGGTATGAGTAACCTTTTTAACCTCGTCGAGAATTTTCTTGTTTCTCTGCTCGGGAACAGCTCTCTCACGGGGATAGCCAAGTCCCCACTCAGAAACGAAGAGCTTTTCAAAAACGTACTGAAGATTAAGCTCACAGCCCCAGCCCCAGCCCTTTGCAAAGGGCATTGCTATGGCGTTGCCGTTGTTAACCTGAGTGAACTGATATGCATCCGTAGGGTCTACCACGTGTCCGCAAAGAACACCGGGGAAGGAGTTGCAAGCAAGCATAGCACCCTCGCCCGTTCCGCAACCTGTGATAACAAGGTCGCAAGCACCGGAGTTAAGGAGCGTTGCCGCAAGAATTCCGATTTGAACATAAGTAAGCTGCTCTTCGTCCTCGGCAGAATACATGCCGTAGTTGTAAACCTCGTGTCCGAGAGGCTCGACAACTTTTTTGAGGGTGTCACAGATAAGTGCGTTTTTTGCAGCTTGGCTGTTTTCGTTGATAAGTGCGATTTTCATTAATTTTATCTCCTTTAAATCGTTTTTTGTATAGAGGGTGTAATACGAGAAGCGGCGAGAAACACAGGCGACGGTGTAGGTTGCTACTCCGAGCCGAGTATCGAAGCCAACTTTGAAGTATTACACAAAATTACGGTGTCAAGCGGTTAGGTCCGCGGAAGAGGAATTGCACCTCTTTGATGGGAATGCCGAGGAAGAGCATAGTAAGCCTGTCTATGCCCAATCCGAAGCCGCCGTGAGGCGGACAGCCGTATTTGAAGAATTCAAGATAAAATTTTACGTCCTCTGCAAGTCCCTTTTCCTCTGCTTGAGCTTTCAAAACGTCGTATCTATGCTCACGCTGTGCACCGGTGGTTATTTCAACACCACGCCAAATAAGGTCGTAGCCCTGGGGAACACCGTTCTCATCACGCATATGATAAAACGCACGCTCGGGTGCACTGTAGTCCGTGATAAAGAGGAACTCGTGACCGAACATATCAAGGGCAAGCTGCTTGGTCATCCTCTCAGCCTCGGTGGTGAGGTCGCCCTTAAGCTCGTCCGGTACGGTATAGCCGTATCTTGCTTCAAGCTCTTTATAAACATCAGCAAGCTTCATTCTCGGGAACGGAAGCGTGGGAACAACAAGCTCCTCGCCAAAAAGCTCAAGAAGCTCATCACCGTGTGCTTCTTTAACCTTTTTTATTGCATAGGTTAGCAGCTCTTCCTCAATCTTCATAACGTCATCAAAGGAATCAATGTATGAAAACTCAAGGTCGAAGCCCGAAAATTCGGTTGCGTGCTTGTTGGTATAGGACTTTTCCGCTCTAAAAACAGGACCTGTTTCAAATATACGTTCAATTCCCGCTGCCATAGCCATCTGCTTATAGAATTGGGGAGACTGTGCAAGGTATGCCTTTGTGTCAAAGTACTTTACCTCAAAAACATCAGATCCTGACTCACTTGCCGCTGCGATGAGCTTGGGCGTGTGGATCTCCACGAAATTACGCTCTGTCAAAAATTCACGCATTGCGGCGGTGAGGGTGGTTTGCAGACGCAGCATAAGGTGATTTTTGTCACGCCTTAAATCAATCCATCTGTAATCCATACGTACGTCGATGTCGGAGTCATCCTTAATAGGAAGCGCCTCGGCATAGGACTCAACTCTCATTTTTGCGGGATACATTTCCTTGCCGCCGAGCTTGACGTACTCACTTTCTACAACCTCGCCCTCAAAGGTGACGACGGAGTGAATAGTAAGCTTGTCGAGCATCTCGCACATTTCGGGGTGCTCTTCCTTAACAACGGTGACCTGGAGCTTGCCAGTAATGTCCTTTACAACGATGAACGCCATATTCTTTTTGTTGCGGAAATTCTCCACAAATCCGCTTATGCGGTGCTTGCCGGGAGTGATACCGCCGATATAAGTTCTTTCCATTTTTTTGCGTCCTTTCGGCTAAAATATTCTTTTTTAATTATATACTTTTTCAACTTAAATGTCAAGAGCAAAAAAAGTACAAATTTCTCCGCCCGGTGCACTTGAAAAAGCATAAGACGGCATTTTTCGTTAAATTTTTGCTTCTCACTCTTTTATGTAAACTTTAATTTACATATTTTTTGGATTTATTTAACACGGGTGTAGGTTTACATTTTTTCAAGGAGCTTTAAATTCCTTAAAACTGTCTCCTTGCCTCTCCACGAGTATGCACGCTCGGAAAATTCCGTGTCCGTCATATTTTCAAGCAAGCTTGTATTTAAGCTTTTAATTTTGGAGGTGTAAAAAAAATCAATGGGCGTTTGCTTTGGATTTTGATTGTACGGACATACGCTTTGGCAAATGTCACAGCCCCAAGCCGTGTTGTATTTTAGTATAAAAAAAGCTTCTTTCTCCGTCAAATCTCCTTTTTTTTGAGTTAGAGCGGACAGGCACTCGCCAATTTCACCCTTGGGGCAAGCGGTGGTACAAAGTCCGCACTCACAGCAAGTCTGTACATTACTTGTTGTGTATATGCATTCAAGCTCTGCACTTGTAATCACCTCGCCAATGAAGACGTATGAGCCGTATTTTTCATTA
The DNA here is from genome assembly GCA_045655765.1 of Eubacteriales bacterium. Classification (GTDB taxonomy): domain Bacteria; phylum Bacillota; class Clostridia; order Oscillospirales; family CAG-272; genus UBA1740. The sequence continues at coordinate 34,192 of JAZOQA010000046.1, forward strand.
ATTAAAAGACCGTTTTTGCCAAGAATTCCAAGGCCGCATTTTGCAGCGGCATCACGCTCATCAATGGGGCTGTGGTCGCCAAAGGCTCGTGAGTGACAACTGTATTTTTCATCAAGAAGCCTGCAAAGCTCATCACCAATTTTGCGGATAAATATATGATAGTCTCGGGATACGGCATAAGACGACACGTTTGTGCCCTCCTCTATGAAATAAGGAATTAGAAAAACTATAACACTCTTAGGTGTAAAGGCTATACGGTCAACAAGATGCGGCTTTGTTATGCGACACTCGTCAAATGGAATGATAGCGAAATATTCAATTTTATTCTCTTTAAAGAACTCATTTAATCCGCTCATTTTCTTTTCCTTTCGCTCTGTTATATTCTATTTTAACACAACGGATAAAAAATTTCAACACGTTTGACCCTTATATCGGCGACATTTTTTATATATTTCTTGACTTTCAGCTCTAAATATATTATAATATAATAGTGAAATTTTGCACGGTACTCAAACAAATTTCCGTGCACGGAGGTAACTTTAATGTTTTTAAACGGACTCATCCCTCATTTTTTCGGTGACAGTCTTTTGCTCGTATGTCTCGGCATTGCGGCGGTGGCAATCATTCCCTACCTGCTCGGAAGCGTGAATTCGGCAATTCTTATATCAAAGCTCGTGTACCAAGAGGACATCAGAAATCACGGAAGCAAAAACGCAGGGCTTACAAATATGCACCGCACCTTTGGACTCAAGGCGGCGGGACTTACTCTCCTTGGAGATATGCTGAAAACCATTCTTTCTATCCTTGTTGCTTTCTTTCTGTTCGGCTTTTCTTACAGCAAGGCTTTCTGTACGAATCCTTTTGCATTCGTTGCCGGAGCGGCTGCGGTTTTGGGTCACGTTTTCCCTGTTTATTACGGCTTTAAGGGGGGAAAAGGAGTGCTCGTAACGTCTACTATGGCACTTATGCTCACGCCCCCCATATTCGGAGTGCTGCTCCTTATATTTATCGGAATGGTGGCAATGACGAAGTACATTTCCCTGGGTTCTGTGACGGTTGCACTTCTCTACCCTGTTTGTCTTAGCTTCTATTCACTCACTTTCTTTTTAAAGCCTCTTTCGTTCAGCGTTGCGTCCGTTTCCATTCTTCTTGCCGTTTTCATCGTGTGGCTTCACCGTGAAAACCTAAAGCGTATAGGAAACAGAACCGAGCGTAAATTCTCGTTTAAGAAAAAGGGCGAGGAAAAGACGCAAAAGTCAGAAGAGGATTCCGAGGATGATGAGTGATTTTGTAGCACTCATTGTCTCTTCATTTGGGCGTGAGGTATTAAAAAAGCTTGTCTTTTCAAGACCTATTGATAGTGAGTCTCCAAAAAAGGTTTCAGGCAGGCTTTGCGCCCACAGGGACAGACGTGTTCTTGCACTTGAATATTCCCTCTCCGACAACACCGTTGCTCAAAAAAACGTCAAAGAATCGGAGCTTGCTTCTACGTTAGAGGCACTGACCGCAAGCTACAAGCAGGTCAACCTCATAACGGAGATTGGAGAGGCTGAACGCAAGCTCAGCGGGGACGGGAAAGAGGTGCTCCTCGGTGCGGACAAGCTGAAAAGAAAGCTTGAGGGTAAAGCCCCCACCTTTGAGCGTGCACTCGAAGAGCTTGATAAGAAAAAGACTTATATTTTCGACGGAACGGAGCCGTTTTTCAAAGCACTTGGAATCAGCAACAGCTCCGGGCGAGTCCACGACAAAAAGCAAAGCAAATTCAGACAAATCTGCCGCTTTGCAGAGCATATATCGGTTATATATTCAAGGCTCCCCGAGCAGGGAGATCTTCTCGTATACGACCTTTGCTGCGGAAAAAGCTACCTTGGCTTTGCGGTATATCATTACCTTACGAAAATCAAGGGCCGCCGTGTCAGAATGCTCGGTGTGGACCTCAAGGGTGATACGGTAAAGCGGTGCGACGGAATAGCTCGTGAAATCGGCTTTTCGGGTATGCATTTCATCACCGAGGACATCAGAAATCTTCCAAAGGACGAAATCCCCGACCTTGTTCTTTCTTTACACGCCTGCGACGTCGCAACGGATATAGTGCTTGATTCAGCCGCAAGCCTCGGCGCCTCCGTCATTCTTTCAACACCGTGCTGTCACAGATATTTAAACGGCAAGGTCACCTCACCTGAGCTTGAATTCGTCACCAAATTCCCTCACCTTTCAAACAAGCTATGCGAGGCTCTGACTGATGCAATACGTCTTGCAAGACTCAGGACTATGGGATATAAGGTTGCCGCCCTTGAGCTTACTGACCCCGATGACACACCTAAAAACACTCTAATCAGAGCGATAAAAAATCCGCACGTAACCGAGGCGGAGCTTTTGAGTGCAAGAGATGAATATGAAAGGATCCTAAGATTTGTCCTTGGTGAGGGTGCTTTGACGTATCTTTCGGAATACAAATAAAGGGTTTATGCTGTTTTATGCTTGAATTTTTAACAAAAAATACTGTCGAAACTGAGAATATTGGTTCGCTTTTGGCTAAAAAACTCGACACGGGTGCTATGTTCGGCACTTTCATCGCCCTAAGAGGTGAGATGGGTGTCGGCAAGACCGCCTTTGTCAGAGGCTTTGCTTCATACTTCGATATTTCGGGTGTACGCAGCCCTACTTACACCGTGGTCAACGAGTATTCGGGTCGTGTGACGATTTATCATTTTGATATGTACAGGCTCGAGGACGAGGATGACCTCTATTCTATCGGATACGAGGACTATGTCAATTCCGATGCCTTTTGTATTGCGGAGTGGTCGGAGAATATTGAGGAGCTTTTGCCCCCTGAAAGAATAACGGTCAAAATAGAAAGACTTGCCGATGATGAAAACGCAAGGCGGATAACAATCGAGCCTTTGGGAGGACTTGTAATATGATAACTATGGCATTTGACTCGACGGCAAAATCCGCAAGCGTGGCGGTCTTGGAGGACGAGCATACGCTTGCCTGCTTCACCGTCGATAACGGACTTACTCAAAGCGAGCTTTTGCTTCCGCTAGCGGAGGATATGCTAAAAGCCCTGAAGCTCTCGTTTGATGACGTGGGACTGTACGCTGTGGCGGCGGGCCCCGGCTCGTTTACGGGAGTTAGAATTGGCGTTTGCTTAATCAAGGGGCTTTCTTTTGGACGTGGCGTGCCTTGCGTATGCCTTTCGACGCTTGAAGCACTTGCAGAAAATGCAAGAGGGCTTTCGGGTGTGGTCGTTCCTGTAATGGACGCACGCAGAAATCAGGTGTACGGCGCGATATTTTCTTCAGACGGCAAATCACTTAAAAGACTTGCTTCCGACGGTGCGTATTCCATAACAGAGCTTGCCGAGATGCTGAAAGCATACGAAAATCAGCCTATATATCTTGTGGGGGACGGGTATTCTGTGGCATACAAGGGGCTTTTGGAATGCGGTGTCAGCTTATGCAACACTCCAAAGGCTCTGATACTCGGGTGTGCCGCAAGCATTGCACGCCTTGCTCTTGAAAAATATAGGTGCGGTGAGTACACCACCGATACTGAGGCGGCACCGACTTACCTTCGCTTGCCGCAAGCGGAGCGTGAAAGACTTGAAAGAGAAAATAACAATAAATAATACTATAACAAGGAGAACTCTATATTTATGAAGAATACAATCTACATCGGTGCAGACAGTGCCGGCTATGTCCTCAAGGAGCACGTAAGGGAGCTGCTTTCGCAAAAAGGCTATAAGGTAATCGACTGCGGAACGGATTCCGAGGCGTCTTGTCACTATCCCGTATTCGCATCAAAGGTATGCGAGGGCGTGCTTTCCGAGGCGGATAACGCTTACGGCATACTTATCTGCGGCACCGGTATTGGAATGTCTATGTGTGCGAACAAGTATAACGGCATCAGGGCGGCGGTTTGCGGCGATACATATTCGGCAAGAATGACACGCTGTCACAACGATGCAAACGTGCTTTGCATCGGAGCAAGAGTCACGGGTGTGTGCCTTGCCGAGGACATTGTTGAAAGCTTCCTTAGCGCAGAGTACGAGGGCGGCAGACACGCAATAAGAGTCGGTATGATGACTGATATTGAGGCAAAACAAAAGTAAATATTTTATAAAAACGGCTGCTCTCCAAAACAAGTGGGAGCAGCCGTTTTTTGTTTATTCAGTGTAAAATAAGCTTTCTTTAAAAATCAAAACAAGTTGTCTTTGCCGAGGTACATATCACGCTTTTCTTCCTCGGAAAGCTCGTCGATGTCCATACCCTTTCTCATTGCCGTCCAAGCACGGTTCGGCACAGGAGGATTGAATGCAGGGAGGGAGATTTCGGGCGAGTTAATTCCGGGGACAGAATTCTGCTTATTTCCGGGAAAACGCTCGGACTCGGGCTTGTAGGTTGCACTTTTCGGGGGAAAATTCTTTTTGTCGTTTTTCTTTTCCATTTTCAAGTTCCTTTCGGGTGGCGGTTCCATCCGAGGATATTTTCTGCTATTTTCCGATTTTTATACATTTAAGTTGCGGCTCTTGAAAAGCTGTCTGTTTTGTGTTAAAATAAAGGAAAGAGGGGTATTTTTTATTATGCTATATAACAATTTAAGCGGATATTTCAGAAAAAAATACGGAAAAAGACTTGGAAAAATATGCATCGACGGCGGCTTTTCCTGCCCTAACCGTGACGGTACGGCGGGAGTTGGCGGCTGTATTTTCTGCGGTGAGCGAGGTGCGGGCGAGCATATAGATGCGACAAAATCGATAAAAGAGCAAGTAAACGCCGCACTTGAAAAAGCGGGCGACGACGACAGATTCGTCGTATACTTTCAGAATTTCACCAACACTTACGCCGACGTCAAAACGCTTGCCGAGCGTTACGATGCCGCACTATTTGACCCGAGGGTGGTTGCACTTGCTATAGGAACACGCCCCGACTGCATTGACAGAGAGCGTGCGGAGCTAATCGCTTCATATAAGAAAAGGTGCGACGTTTGGATGGAGCTTGGACTTCAAACGGCAAGTGACGAAACTGCAAAGAAAATCAACCGAGGCTATGAAACAAAGGTCTTTGAGAAGACTGTGCATCTGCTTTCGGAATTTGAAATTCCTACGGTTGCACATATCATAATCGGACTGCCGGGCGAGGGGCTTTCAGAGGTGCAAAAAACAGCTGATTTCTTAACACGCCTACCCATTTGGGGACTTAAAATCCATTCAATTTACGTAATGGAGGGCACAAGGCTTGCACAGATGTACCGCCTCGGTGAATACACGCCGCCCACGCTTGACGAATACCTTGAAGCGGCGGAATACGTCCTTTCTCACACAAGACCCGAGGTTGTAATACACCGCCTGACGGGCGACTGCCCACGGGATATGCTAATCGCTCCGGAGTGGAACCGTGACAAGCACGCTATAATTGACTCACTTGTAAAAAGACTTGAAGAAAAGGGGCTTTTTCAAGGAGCCTTACTCTAAAAATAAAAAAATCCAACTTCGGTTGGATTTTTTATTTTCGTATTAAAAACTCCACACAGGGTAGCACCCGTGTGGAGTTTTTAGTTGTTTTTACTTAAAATACTTCACCATAGATTTGAACATCTTGATGTCATAATCGCCGTATACGTTCTTGTAAAGTCCCTCGCCTATACGCTCGGAGTGCCCCATCTTTCCGAATACACGTCCGTCAGGAGAGGTGATGCCCTCGACTGCAAGCGTTGAGCCGTTGGGGTTGAAGTCGATATTGTAGGTTGCGTTGCCGTCCAAATCGACGTACTGCGTTGCAATCTGACCGTTCTTTATAAGCTCTCTTACAGTCTTTTCATCAGCGAGGAACTTGCCCTCACCGTGAGAAATCGGAACGTTATATACGTCACCGACGTTAGTAAGAGCAAGCCAAGGCGACATATTCGAGGCTATGCGTGTTCTTACTATCTTGGACTGGTGGCGTGCTATGTTGTTGAAGGTAAGAGTCGGGCAGGAGGCATCGGTGTCAATAATTTTTCCGTAAGGAAGAAGACCGAGCTTTATAAGTGCCTGGAAGCCGTTACAGATACCGCACATAAGTCCGTCACGCTTTTCAAGAAGCTCGGTTACTGCATTCTTTACGACAGCACCACGGAAGAATGCCGTGATGAATTTGCCCGAGCCGTCCGGCTCGTCACCGCCTGAGAAGCCGCCGGGAACGAAGATTGCCTGAGACTCTGCGATTTTCTTTGCAAAGGTCTCTGCACTTCTCTTGATTCCGTCTGCTGTGAGGTTGTTTATAACGAAGATTTCAGCCTCGGCACCCGCATCGGCAACAGCCTTTGCAGAGTCATACTCACAGTTCGTGCCGGGGAATACAGGAATCATTACCTTGGGCTTTGCAACCTTTACTGCGGGGAAAGCTCTGGTCTTTGCCTCAAAGCTTACTGTTTCGGGCTGCATTTTAGGATAGCCTATGTTGCAGGGATAAACACCCTCGAGCTTGTTCTCATAATCGGCATTTACGTCTGCGACCTTGAGAGCTTCGCTGTTATAAGTAAATTTACCGTCGTCGGTAACAGTACCCAGTGTCCTTCCGACACCGTCGTCGGTGGTTTCGATAATAAACGAGCCGTACTTATACTTAAAGATGTCTTCAAGAGAAACGGATGCGTCGAATTTAAATCCGAAGCCGTTGCCCATTGCCATCTTCATTACAGCCTCTGCCACACCGCCTATTGTGGGGGTGTAAGCGGAGAGCACCTTGCCCTCTCTCATAAGAGTAGTTACACTCTTGTAAAGATTAAGCAGGCTCTCGGTCTTGGGCAGACCGTTTTCATCATACTCAGGCTCCAAAATCGCAACACGGGTACCCACCTTTTTGAATTCGGGGGAGATTACGTTCTCGATTTTGTCGGTTGTTACGGCAAACGAAATAAGCGTGGGGGGGACGTCGAGTTTTTCAAAGGTGCCGCTCATAGAGTCCTTGCCGCCTATTGCCGCAATGCCGAGATTCATCTGTGCCTTGAATGCACCGAGGAGGGCTGCAAGAGGCTTGCCCCATCTCTTCGGATTTTTCATCGGCTTTTCAAAATATTCCTGGAACGTCAGATATACGTCCCTAAACTCTGCACCCGTTGCAACAAGCTTCGATGCCGACTCAACAACGGCGAGATATGCACCGTGATAGGGGCTTGCCGATGAGATGTCGGGGTTGTAGCCCCAAGACATAAAGGACGCAAGGTCGGTATGCTTCTTCTCAACGGAAATCTTCTGCACCATTGCCTGAATGGGAGTACGCTGATACTTTCCGCCAAAGGGCATAAGCACGGTGCCGTGTCCTATGGTAGAGTCAAATCTTTCGGAAAGTCCTCTCTTTGAGCAGGTATTAAGTCCGTTTGCAACGGAGAGCATACCCTCGGAGAAGCTTCTAGGGGTGGACTTTTCTATATTCTGAATCTTGGGAGCTTCGATGCTTATGTGCTTTTCCGCACCGTTGGAGTTTAAGAATTCACGGGAGAGGTCAACTATCGTCTTGCCGTTCCAGTGCATTGTGAGGCGAGGCTCAGCCTTTACTCTTGCAACTACGGTTGCTTCAAGGTTTTCTTCGTCTGCAAGTGCAAGGAATGCGTCCTTGTTTTCAGCCTCGATTACAACCGCCATTCTCTCCTGCGACTCGGAAATAGCAAGCTCCGTGCCGTCAAGGCCGTCATATTTCTTGGGAACTGCGTTAAGGTCGATTTCAAGACCGTCTGCAAGCTCGCCTATTGCAACGGACACGCCGCCCGCACCGAAGTCGTTGCAGCGTTTAATCATTCTGGAAACGGTTTTGTTTCTGAAAAGACGCTGAATTTTTCTTTCCTCGGGAGCATTTCCCTTTTGAACCTCTGCACCGCAGCTTTCAAGGGATTTGAGGTTGTGGGATTTGGACGAGCCTGTTGCACCGCCACAGCCGTCTCTGCCTGTGCGTCCTCCGAGAAGTATTACGAGGTCACCGTCCTCGGGCACCTCACGTCTTACGTTTTCAGCAGGAGCGGCGGCAATTACCGCACCGACCTCCATATGCTTTGCCGCATAGCCGTCGTGGTAAATTTCATCTACTATACCCGTAGCAAGACCAATCTGGTTTCCGTAAGAGGAATAGCCTGCTGCCGCAGTAGTTACTATTTTCCTCTGCGGAAGCTTGCCCTCAAGGGTTTCGGAGAGGGGCTTTGTAGGATCTGCCGCACCAGTAAGACGCATTGCACCGTAAACGTACGCTCTGCCCGAGAGGGGGTCTCTGATTGCACCGCCTATGCAGGTTGCCGCACCGCCAAATGGCTCAATCTCGGTGGGGTGGTTGTGAGTTTCGTTCTTAAAGAGCAGAAGCCAAGGCTCGGGAGTGCCGTCCACGTCAACGGTGATTTTCACCGTGCAGGCGTTAATCTCCTCGGATTCATCAAGTCCGTCGAGCTTTCCGCATGCCTTTAAGCATTTTGCGGCAATAGTGCCTATGTCCATAAGATTTATGGGCTTCTTTCTGCCTATGGAATCACGGGCAGCAAGATAATCACGGTATGCCGAGTCAAGAATCTCGTCCTCGAACTTCACCGAATCAACGGTGGTCAAGAACGTAGTATGACGGCAGTGGTCGGACCAATAGGTGTCTATCATACGGATTTCCGTAATTGTCGGACATCTGCCCTCTTTTATGAAATACCTCTGACAAAACTTAATGTCGTCGAGGTCCATAGCGAGTCCGTACTCGGAAATAAAGTCCGAAAGACCTGCCTCGTCAAGAGATGTGAAGCCGTCAAGAACCTTGACCTCGGTGGGAATGGGGTAGACCATCTTTATAGTTTCTTTGGGTTCAAGACTTGCTTCCCTTGCCTCGACGGGGTTGATTACGTGCTTTTTGATTTTTTCAAGCTCCTTATCGGTGAGCTTGCCGTAGAGCATATAGACCTTTGCACTTGCGACTGTGGGCTTCTCACCGTGGGATATGAGCTGAATGCACTGTGCGGCACTGTCTGCTCTTTGGTCGAACTGACCGGGGAGAAACTCGGTTGCAAAAACCGCCGCTCCGTCAAGGTCAAGCTCGGTGTAAACGTTGTCAAGCTGAGGCTCGGAGAAGACCGTGCCGACAGCGTAGTCAAAAAGCTCCTTTGTAATGTTTTCGGCATCGTAGCGGTTGATTACTCTTACACGCTCAACGCTGTTTATGCCGAGGAAGGTTGAAATTTCAGAATAAAGGTCACGTGCCTCGTGAGCGAGCGACTCTTTTTTCTCTACGTATATGCGGTAAACCATTTTAACTTTATCCTTTCTTCCCTGCAAGGAGGGCTTTCTGACCGATGTCCTTACGGTAATATGCGTTGTCGAATGTGACCTTGTTTACGTTGTCGTATGCAAGACGGAGTGCCTCGTCGAGGGTGGGGGCCGTTGCCGTCACTCCGAGAACACGTCCGCCTGCAGTGAGGAGCTTTTCGCCGTCGAGCTTTGCACCTGCTACGTAAACGAAGGGCTTGACGTCCTCTTGAATTTTAATTTCAAAGCCGCTTTCATATTTCTCGGGGTAGCCGTCGGACGCCATAACCACGCAAGCCGCAGCATCGTCCGAGAACTTAACCTCGCAGTCCTTGAGCTTTCCGCTTGAGGTTGCCATCATAATCTTCAAAAGGTCGCTTTCAAGAAGCGGGAGAACAACCTGAGTTTCGGGGTCACCGAAGCGGCAGTTGTACTCTATAACCCTTGGACCTTTGGGTGTGAGCATAAGTCCGAAATAAAGGCAGCCTCTGAATTCACGTCCCTCTGCCTTCATCGCACGCACGGTGGGGAGGAATATCGTTTTCATACATTCCTCTGCAATTTCGGGAGTGTAGTAGGGGTTGGGTGCCACAGTACCCATACCGCCCGTGTTAAGACCCTCGTCACCGTCCCTTGCACGCTTGTGGTCCATAGAGGAGACCATAGGCACAACGGTTTCACCGTCGGTAAAGGAGAGGACGGACACCTCGGGGCCTGTTAAAAATTCTTCAACTACGATTTTGTTTCCGCTTTCGCCAAACTTCTTCTCCGCCATTATCGAGCGGACCGCTTCCATTGCCTCATCTCTTGTCATTGCGATTATAACGCCCTTGCCAAGAGCAAGCCCGTCCGCCTTGATTACGGTGGGAATGGGTGCATTCTTCAAATACTCGTAAGCCGCCTCGGCGTTATCGAAGACCTCGTACTCCGCTGTGGGAATACCGTATTTTTTCATCAGATTCTTGGAAAAGACCTTGCTTCCCTCGATTATTGCCGCATTTGCACGGGGACCGAAGCACGGAATGCCGAGTGCTTCAAGTCTGTCTACACAGCCAAGCACAAGAGGGTCATCGGGGGCAACAACCGCAAAATCAATAGCATTCTCACGGGCAAAATCCGCAATAGCATCGAGGTCCTTTGCTCCTATCGGAACAAGAGTTGCGTCCTCCGCCATTCCTCCGTTGCCGGGGAGGGCGAAGATTTCGTCAACCTCGGGGGACTGACGAAGCTTTTTTATGATGGCGTGCTCTCTGCCGCCACCGCCTACTACCATTATTTTCATCAATAAAGCCTCCGTATCACAGTGCAAAAATCAATGGTGGAAGAGGCGCATTCCCGTGAACGCTACAACCATACCGTAGCGGTTCGCACACTCGACAACGAGGTCATCACGGATAGAGCCGCCGGGCTCTGCTATGTACTTAACGCCCGACTTCTTCGCACGATCGATGTTGTCGCTGAACGGGAAGAATGCGTCAGAGCCGAGGGCTACGCCGTCGATAGTGTCAAGGTATGCTCTCTGCTCCTCCTTGGTAAACGGCTCGGGTCTTTCGGTGAAATATTTCTGCCAATTTCCCTCAGCACAAACGTCCTCCTCGTTCTGGTTGATATAACCGTCGATTACGTTGTCACGGTCGGGTCTTCCGAGGGTTGACTTAAAGGGAAGATTCAAAACCTTGTCCGACTGACGGAGGAACCAGGTGTCAGCCTTGCCGCCTGCAAGACGTGTGCAATGGACTCTCGACTGCTGTCCTGCACCGACACCGATTGCCTGACCGTCTATTGCAAAGCAAACGGAGTTGGACTGGGTATATTTAAGGGTAATAAGCGAAACTATAAGGTCACGCTTTGCAGAGTCGGGCATATCCTTGTTTTCGCTTACAAGATTTTCAAGGAGTGCTGCGTTGATTTCAAAGTTGTTTCTGCCCTGCTCAAAGGTGATGCCGTACACCTGCTTATGCTCTATTGGGTCGGGGGTGTAATTGGGGTCGATTTTTACGATATTGTAATTGCCCTTTCTTTTGGTCTTGAGAATTTCAAGTGCCTCAGGCTCGTATCCCGGTGCAATAATTCCGTCGGAAACCTCACGTAAGATCATCTTAGCCGTTGTAACGTCACACACGTCGGAGAGAGCAACCCAGTCGCCAAAGGAGCACATTCTGTCAGTTCCTCTTGCTCTTGCGTAAGCACAGGCGAGGGGTGAGTCGTCAAGCCCCTCGATGTCGTCAACGAAGCAAGCCCTCTTCAGCTTGTCCGAAAGAGGAATGCCTACTGCGGCAGAGGTGGGGCTTACGTGCTTAAACGAGGTGACTGCGGGAAGTCCGAGAGCCTCTTTAAGCTCCTTTACAAGCTGCCAGGAGTTAAATGCGTCGAGGAAGTTAATAAATCCGGGTCTGCCCGAGAGAATTTCAATAGGCAATTCCGAGCCGTCGTGCATAAAAATCTTTGCAGGCTTTTGATTGGGGTTACAACCGTATTTAAGTTCAAATTCTTTCATTTGTTTTTTCTCCATTCTTTCTCTCTTTTCGTCCGTTATGCCCTTCGGTATAGCGAAAGCGACGTATTTTTTAATTGTTTTTGTTTACTATTCTTGTCTCTGCTGCTCCGCTTTCGATGTCAATATATCTGACGAAGAGAGAAACCTTGTTGTCGGCGTTGAGGTTGGTCCAAATAAGATCGGTGAGGGTGTCGATGTCTACGTCGGGGAGAATGAGCGTCTTGGGCTCGCCCTCAAAGGACGGAAGCGGATTTCCGTCACCGTTATACGTGTGAATGAACTTTGCATAGCCGCACTTAGGGTTTGAGTAAGCATAAGTAAATCTCTCGCAGGAGGAGTCGTCGCCCTCTGCGCTCTTGAGAATAGACATAGCGAAATTCATCCCCTCACACTCACGGCGGATTATACCCGAAATTCTGGGGGTGAAGTTCGGCTTGTCGTCCTCAAACTCACGGGTTCTGAGAGCCTGCTCAAAGGTCATCTGCTTGTCCATAAGGTCGTATATGGTGTCGGTCTGATCGCCGTTTGTAACTATGGTCTTGTTGCCAAGCACTCTTACGGGGTAGTATATGATAAGGTGCGGATCGGTCATCTTCGACTCATCGAACGCCTTAGTACGCATAGCGTCGCCCTCTGCTACGAAGACACGGTTACGGCTGTTTTCGCTTCTTCCCATAATGAAGTAAGCTGTGACCGCCTTTTTTCCGTCTGCACTCTTGCCTATTATGATACCTCTGCCGTGGTAAGCTAAGGAATTAAGCTCGTTTTCTATCGTTGAAATCTTCATCGTTATTCTCCTTGAATGTAGACTTTATTGTTTTTCACTGTGATTTTACCCTCGGAGAAGAGTCTGACGGCCTCGGGAAGTATCTTCCACTCCGCCTGCTCCATAATTCTCCTTTGGAGCGTTTCGGGGGTGTCGTCCTCTCGCACCTCGACAGCCTTTTGCAAAACTATCGGACCTGCGTCGCACTCTGGCGTGACTATATGAACGGTTGCACCCGACACCTTGACACCCTTTTCGAGCGCTGCCTCGTGGACGTGAAGACCGTAGTAGCCCTTGCCGGAAAACGACGGGATAAGCGCGGGGTGGACGTTGAGAATTCTGTTCGGGAACGCATTGTAAACCTGCTCGTCGATAATTGTGAGAAAGCCCGCAAGAACGACAAGGTCAATCTCAGCCTCCGTCATTCTCCTTGCAAGTGCCGCAGAATACGCACTTATACTGTCGTACTCCTTACGTGCAAGCACCGCCGACTCTATACCTGCCCTCTTGGCTCTTTCGAGTGCAAAAACACCCGGCTTTGAGGCAATAACGAGCTTGATTTTACCAAACCCCAAATCACCTCTTTGCTCTGCGTCTATGAGTGCCTGAAGATTTGTGCCTCCGCCCGAAACGAGGACGGCAATCCTTACTTCCCTTTTCATCAGACAAGCACCACTCCGTCGTCGCTTTCTATAATCTCACCGATAACGTAAGCCTCGTCACCGTTTGCACGAAGAATTTCAAGTGTACGCTCGACGTCCTCCTTTGCAACGACAACGCTCATACCTACGCCCATATTATAGGTGTTATACATATCGCGTTCGGGGATGTTGCCGACCTTCATAATAAGGTCGAATATCGGAAGAACCTTTACCGCCGATTTCTCTATCCTTGCTCCAAGACCCTTGGGAATGGAACGCGGAATATTTTCATAGAAGCCGCCACCCGTGATGTGAGAGATGCCCTTGACGGGAACCTCTGCAAGGAGAGCGAGAATGGATTTTACGTATATTCTTGTAGGAGTGAGAAGTGCCTCCGCCGTGCTTCTGCCGCCAAGCTCAGAAAGGGGCGTGTAAAGCTCCTTAGGATTTGCGTCTATGTTGAATACCTTGCGGCAAAGGGAGAAGCCGTTAGAATGAATACCCGTAGAGGGGAGTGCGATTACAACGTCGCCTGCCGCCATTTTGGTATTGTCAATTATCTTTTTCTTGTCAACGATACCTACTGCAAAGCCTGCAAGGTCGTAGTCATCAACAGGCATAAGACCGGGGTGCTCCGCCGTCTCACCGCCGATGAGTGCCGCACCGGACTGGACACAGCCCTCGGCAACGCCGCTGACAATCTCGGCAATTTTTTCGGGAACGTTCTTTCCGCACGCTATGTAATCGAGGAAGAAAAGAGGCTTTGCACCGCAGCAGATGATGTCGTTTACGCACATTGCAACTGCGTCAATTCCTATTGTGTCGTGCTTGTCCATAAGCTGTGCGAGCTTAACCTTGGTTCCGCAACCGTCAGTGCCGGAGACCAAAACAGGCTCCTCCATTCCCGCTACGGGAAGACCGAAGCAGCCGCCAAAGCCGCCAACGTCGTCAAGGCAGCCCTCGTTTCTTGTGCGTGCAATATGTGATTTCATAAGCTCTACCGCTTTATATCCTGCGGTGATATCAACGCCCGCCTTAGCGTAGCTCTCGGATCTTGAATTTTTCACTTTTTTATCTCACTTTCTGAAATTTTTTTGTCAAATTTGTTTTTGTAAGCCTTTGGTGCTTCCGTGGGATATTTTCCGTCAAAGCAAGCCGAGCAAAAGCCCTTTGCTGTGCTGCCCTCACAAATTTTATGCACGTCCTCAAGCCTTAAGTAGCCGAGGGTGTCCGCTCCAACCATACGGGCGATTTCATCTATTGTATGATGGCAAGCAATGAGTGCTTCCTTGGAGTCTATATCCGTGCCGTAATAGCAGGGGTTTAAGAACGGAGGAGCTGAAGAACGCAGATGAACCTCGGTTGCTCCCGCCGTGCGTAAAAGACGCACGATTCTTGCACAAGTTGTTCCTCTTACAATAGAGTCGTCAACAAGCACCACTCTCTTGCCCCTTACAGTTGATGAGACGGGATTAAGCTTGATTTTGACCTTGTCCTCTCTTACGTCCTGACCGGGGGCTATAAACGTGCGTCCGATGTACTTGTTTTTGATAAGACCTATTCCATAAGGGATGCCCGATCTTTCGGCATAGCCGAGAGCGGCATCAAGACCGGAATCGGGAACGCCTACTACAACGTCTGCCTCCACGGGATGAGCGTCTGCCAAAAGTGCTCCCGCACGTCTTCTTGCCTCGTGAACTGCCTTGCCCGACACCTGCGAGTCGGGACGTGCGGTATATATGTATTCAAAAATGCAAAGTGACTCAGGCTTGGCTTTGCAGTGCTCCTTGATGCTTTGAACGCCGCCTTGCGAGAATACCAAAATCTCACCCGGCTCAATCTCACGAACAAAAACAGCTCCGACAGAATCAAGTGCGCAGCTCTCCGTTGCGACAACGTACTGCCCGTTGTCCCTCTTGCCGTAGCAAAGCGGATGGAAGCCGTGCTTGTCCCTTGCAGCAATCAGCTTCTGAGGTGACATAAGGAGCATAGAGCAAGCACCCTCAAGACGTCCCATTGCACGGGTGAGTGCCTCCTCAATAGAGGAAGACGAAAGACGCTGCTCGGTGATGATATAAGAAATAATTTCCGCATCGGAGGTGGTGTGGAATATCATTCCGCGCATTTCAAGCTCACGCTTAAGTTCTGCCGAGTTGACAAGCGGTCCTGCCGTTGCAAGAGCAAGTCTGCCCTTTATATGATTTACGACCACAGGCTCGGCGTTGATTCTGTCCTTTGTACCGAGTGTTCCGTAACGGACGTGTCCTATTGCCATTGTGCCGTAACCGAGCTTCGAAAGAGCGTGGCCGTCAAATACGTCGTTTACAAGCCCCGAATCCTTATGTGTCGAAAAAAGTCCGTCATCGTTTACGACTATTCCCGCACTCTCCTGTCCTCTGTGCTGAAGAGCGTAGAGTCCGTAATAAACGCTTGATGCAACATTAGTACGTTCATCACCTATAATTCCGAAAAGTCCCATACGGTGTACCTCTTATTTATTGAAGCGTGCTTCTATTGCCGCATTTTTTTCAAGAACCTTTTTTGCACCGTCGGCACGCTTTTCTACAAGTCGGAAATAAAGGTCCTCGTCACCGAGTGCGATAATTTGAGCGGCAAGGTGCGCAGCATTTGCCGCACCGTCAATAGCCACGGTTGCAACGGGAATTCCGGAGGGCATCTGCACAGTTGCAAGAAGTGCGTCCATTCCACCGGTATTCTTACACGACACGGGTATTCCGATAACGGGCAGAAGCGTGTTCGCTGCAACAGCACCCGCAAGGTGCGCGGCCATTCCTGCCGCCGCTATAATAACGCCAAAGCCGTTTTCCTTGGCAGAGGAAACGAACCCTGCCGCCTCCTTCGGCGTTCTGTGTGCCGAATACACGTGAACCTCATAAGGGATTCCGTAATCCTCAAGGACAGCTATACCCTTTTCAACGATGGGCAAATCGCTGTCGCTTCCCATCAACAACGCAACTTTTTTCATATAAAATCCTCCAGGAATAAATTTGACAAAACAAATAAGGGCAGAACTACCCTATAAAGGTAGAACTGCCCAGACGATCGACATTTTGCGATTTTTGCTTCCATACGGTTAAATCCGCATTTATCGTCAGTTGCAAAAACCTTTACCGCATTATATTTTAACATAAACATAAGCATTTGTCAATAAGTAAATATAAAGTATGTCGAAAAAAGTTAAAGTGGCAAATCCCCCCAATTTAGTGCTTTTTCACAAAAGAAAAACTATTATGTGAGGTCCGAGATTGCCCTCATAGCTTTATCAATTTAAAGAATGGCTACATAATCTCGGGAAAAGCTGCTTTGCTTGCTGTTTTTTGCAAATTTCCCCTGTTTTCTCGACACGGGTACTGTCATTTTCCAAAATCGGTGTCCGAAATCTCTTCGGCTTATTCAGTATCTTTTGGCTTGCTTTTTTCCGCACTTCTCTGTGTGTGACGCTCGGCAACGACCTTTTCCGACTCCCTCCACGTCCAGCCCTCTCCATTTATTTCGTGAGCCTTGTGAATGGTGATGAATGCGTTTTTGTCAAAGCGGAGTATAGTTGTAAGAATTTGAGAATACTGTGCTATTCCAAAGGAAATAATCAGCATTTTTCTCTTGGATCGAGTAAACCCACCAACGCAATCAACTATTGTTGTCGTTCGGTCAAGCTCGTCAATCATCGCGCGGTTGATTTCCTCGTAGCGGTCGGAAATTACGTTTGCAATAAAGGCCTTTGAGCCTTTGCCGAGAAGGCGGTCTATCATAACCGACGCCACAAAAGCAGAAACTATACCGAGAAGTGAAATCACAAGATTTTTCAAAACAAACGTTCCAACGAGAATTATGCTCGTGTCCATAAGCAAAAGCACGTGTGAGCTTTTGATTCTCTTAAAGCGTTTTGAAACGGCAATGGCGATTATATCAATGCCTCCGGTCGAGCCTCCGCCTAAAAATGCCGTGCCGACGCCCGCACCTATTATAATTCCTCCAAAAACCGAAGCTATAACAAGGGCTGCATCGGGGCTTGCAGACTTTTCAAGCACAAAGAGTCCGCCAAGGACGTCCCCCGAGACAAGAAGTCCGGAAAGCGAGAACGCAGGAGGATATACTAAAGTTGAAATAAGTGTCTTCATTGCAAACGCCTTGCCAAGCACAAAAAGTCCGACGAAGAAAAAGCCCCACGTCATAACCGTGATATAAAAATCCTCAGTCATAAACGCAACGTCGATAATATTTACCAGTGCTATTGAAAGTCCTGACATCCCGCCCGCAATAAGCTCAAAGGGAATTTGAAAAACCGCCGTACCGAAAGCAATCATAACCGTGCCAAGCACGACAAAGGCTGCATTTTTTACAGCTCTCAAAGCCTCCGCTTTGGATTTTGCTTTAAATATCATCATTGCGTTTCCTCCGTAAAAAAAGAAAAAAGCTTCAAATCAAAGATATCACAGTTTATTATACCACATTTTTCTCATTTCCCACCGTTTTTAACATTTTTTATTTGACTGTTCGGGAGGTGAGGAAGTTTTTTTGTTTTTTTCAAAAAAGGTCTTGACAAGCCATTGGGAAAGGTTTATAATATAGTGTACGACTTTGCGGATCGTAGCCTAAACTACGCCCAAATGTCTAATACAAAACACGGGAGGTGTCACGGTGAGGCTTGATTTGAGACCCTTACTTGCGGGCGAAAGATATATGTCTTTCGATTACGAGCTGCCCTTTTGCACCGACCCGGAGGATAGAACCGACTTTCTTGACGGCGTAAGTTTTCCTTCTCCCATGAAGGTTTCGGGTGACATTACCAACACTGCGGGATATATGAGAATGTGTCTTTCGCTTTCTGTGGAATACGTTTCCACTTGTGCCAGATGCCTCTCACCTGTCTCGGGCGAGTTCACCCTCGACCTTGAGAAAACCGTCGCTCCGAGGAATATGCTCGGTGACCTCGATGAATTTAAGCTCGATGATTATGCCATAATCGAGGACGGCTTCCTTGATATGGACGAGCCGCTTAAAGAGCAGCTCATAATGGAGTTTCCGCTCCGATTCCTCTGCAAGGAGGATTGCAAGGGCTTATGCCCGAAGTGCGGTCAGAATTTAAACGAACGGGATTGCGGATGTGATTTAAAGGAAATTGACCCCCGCCTTGCCCCGCTTCAAAAAATTCTTGACGCAATGAAAGAGCAAAATAAAAAATAACATAAATGCGAGGTAAACAACAATGGCAGTACCGAAGAAAAAGGTTTCTCACTCGAGAAAGATGAAGAGACGTTCGAGCGTTTGGAGACTCGAGAACCCCACCAACATCGTTAAGTGCCCCCAGTGCGGCGAGTACAACCGTGCATACAGAGTATGCAAGGCTTGCGGCTTCTACAAGGGTGTTGCGGTAGTTGAAAAGAACACCGCAGAGAAGTAATTTACAGCTTGAATATCGCACAAAAAGGCGAAGATTTTGCATCTTCGCCTTTTTTCTTTCACCTTTTTTAACCGATGAGAAATGCTGCCACGTCGCTTGGTGTCCTTGCTACGTAAGAGAATCCCGAAGAGCGTATTTCCCGGGAGGAGCCGTGACCCCACAGCACACCGAGCGAGTCAATTCCGCAAGATTTAGCTCCGTCGGCATCGTATTTTCTGTCGCCGACAAGTATCGTCCTCTCACGACACACGTTTTCTAAATTTTCAAAAACGTACTCTATGACCTCGCACTTTTTGTCCCTGGTTCTGTCGCCGTCTGCCGCACCGACAAAATCAAAGAATACGTCTATTTCAAAGAGCTTAAGCACTTTTTTGGCAAAGAAATCGGGCTTTGAGGTTGCCACGGCAAGAGTGAAGCCGCAATTCTTCAATTCCCGAAGCAGCTCGGGTATGCCGGGATACAATATGTTATCCCACCAGCCGTATACACTGTAGTACTCACGGAAAATTTTAAGTGCACGATCAGCCTCATCATCGGAAAAGGAAAACACCCGCTTCCATTCCTCATAAAGCGGAGGTCCTATGAAACGCTTTAAGGACTGCACGTCTCCATAATCCACACCCATTTTGTCAAGTGCGTACTTGAACGAGGCGACAAGCCCCGACGCAGGGTCGGTGAGTGTTCCGTCAAGGTCAAAAAGCACGGTATCGTATTTTCTCATTTTTATTCTCTCGTTTCTTCTGTTTTAAAAAATCCTTGGAGATAGCGGACAAGAGCTGCTTTTTTACTCGTAAGGCTCAATCGAACGCTTAATGTGACAAACGAAGTCCTCACGAACCGAATCTGGGGAAATAATTCTCATCTGACCGCCAAACCCCGCCACCCATGCGAAGAAATTAGGGCTTGCGGTGATCCGCAAACGGACACGGAACACCCCGTCGCCACGCTCAAAAAACGCACCGGTGCCAAAGCGGTCGATGATAACTCCCGCAAGCGAATCCGCACATTCAAGTGTGACAAGCTCCTCGTCACCGCCCCACATTCCAAACACCCTGCGGGTGTAAAGGCTTGGGTCAATTTCAAGCGATAGGGCTTCCTTGGAGCGAGGCTTTTCGGTTTCGGCGACACTGCTCATTTTATCTACTCTGAAATTCTTTACGATTTTCTCCTGCTCGTCAAAGCCTATCATATAATAATTTTCATCATTCCAGACAAGGCTTAAAGGGCTGACGTCGTATTCCTCGCCGCCTTTGTGATACTCCTTTTTCTTTTCTACGCTATACTTGAAATACTTGAATTTCACCGTATGAGAGGAATTTATAGCAGAGTGTATTGCATCTACGGCGTAAAGCACACTTTTGTTCTCCGCTCTGTCGTCAACGTATACCCGTCTTGAGAGATCACGTGCACCGAGAGGTCCTGCAAAAACCTCGAGCTTCTTTACAATTTCCCGACATTTACTTTGTGAAATGAACTTTGCCGCCTCTATGGCATCGACAAGCATTTTAAGCTCTGCCCCCTCGAAAAAGCGACCGACAAGTGCGTATCTTGGCGGCTTATACTCGGTCATTTTTATAACCTCAAAGCCGATTTCGCAAAGGGTGCTGATGTCGGAGTAGATGCTCTTTCTCTCCGCACTTATACCAAAGCTCTCAAGCTCACTTATGATCGTCGCCATATCTATACCGTGGTTTTCATCGGTCTTCTTCATTAAGATTTCAAGAAGCCTTATCAGCTTCTGCTTTTGGTTTTCGCTCTTTGGCATTTTTCTTCTCCCCTCGCTTTTAATTTTATTATACAGTAAAAGTACAGAAAATGTCAATACTCAAGTCCCTTTTTTAGGACAGTAATGCAAAAAACTCGACACGGGTGGCTGTTAATTGACTAAAAACCACAAAAAAAGCACTCGCAGCATATCTTTCGCTGCGAGTGCTTTTTTTTGCAAAATACAAATGAATTAAACCACGCCCTGTGCCATCATTGCATCTGCAACCTTAAGGAAGCCTGCAATGTTTGCACCTGCAACAAGGTCGTCGCCAAGGCCGTACTTGTTTGACGCATTTACAGATGCCTCAAAGATGTTCTTCATAATCATCTTAAGCTTTGCATCAACCTCCTCGGCGGTCCAGGAATAACGCATAGAGTTCTGGGACATTTCAAGACCGGAAACGGCAACGCCGCCAGCGTTTACAGCCTTTGAGGGAGCAACGATAACGCCGTTTGCCTTAAGATATGCAACAGCCTCGTTGGTGGTAGGCATATTTGAAACCTCGACGTAATACTTTACGCCGTTCTTAACAATCGCTTCAGCTTCCTTCATACCGACCTCGTTCTGCGTTGCGCAAGGCATAAGAATGTCAGCCTTGACGCCCCAAGGCTTCTCGCCCTTGAAGAACTGCACGCCGAACTTGTCTGCATAATCCTCAACTCTGTTGCGGCAGGACGCACGCATTTCAAGCATAAAGTTGATCTTTTCCTCTGTGGAAATTCCGTCGGGGTCGTAAACGTAGCCGTCAGGACCGGAGATAGTTACAACCTTACCGCCAAGCTCGTTGACCTTCTTTACAGTACCCCAAGCAACATTGCCGAATCCGGAGATTGCAAAGGTCTTGCCCTTAATGGAATCGCCGAAATGAGAGAGCATTTCCGTGGTGTAGTAAACTGCACCGAAGCCCGTTGCCTCAGGACGAATGAGAGAGCCGCCATAGGGACGTCCCTTGCCTGTAAGGACACCTGTAAACTCGTTTGCAATTCTCTTATACTGACCGTAAAGATAGCCAACCTCTCTTGCTCCTACTCCGATATCACCTGCGGGAACGTCGGTGTCAGGACCGATATACTTTACAAGCTCGGTCATAAAGCTCTGGCAAAAACGCATAACCTCTGCATCGGACTTGCCCTGGGGGTCAAAGTCGGAGCCGCCCTTGCCGCCGCCCATAGGAAGGCTGGTAAGAGAGTTCTTAAAGGTCTGCTCAAAGCCGAGGAACTTAATAATAGACTCGTTTACTGTGGGGTGGAAGCGAAGTCCGCCCTTATAGGGACCTATTGCACTGTTGAACTGAATGCGGAAGCCGCGGTTTACAACAACGTTGCCCTTGTCGTCAACCCACGGAACTCTGAACTTTATAATTCTCTCAGGCTCTACCATACGCTCAAGAACACCGCTGGTTATGTACTCGGGGCTCTTTTCAAGAACAGGCTCAAGGGATTCGAGAACCTCACGGACGGTCTGGTGAAACTCAGGCTCGTTGGGGTTTCTCTTTTCAACCCTTGCCATAAGGTCGTTTAAATAAGCTGATTTGAACATCGTCAAATTCTCCTCTCAAATAAAAATATACTTTATTATACAACATATCAACGAGAAAATCAATAGATTTTCAGATATTTTCACATATAATTTTGAAAAATTCTGCAAGTTAAGATAGCAAAAATTGCATTTTGAGGGTCAAAAAGATAGTTTTTGGTTCAGTTTTTGCGTTTTAGCAAAATATGGCGTTGCACAAAATTGCGTTCTTTTTTAAAAAACGGGCAAAATATCTTACAAGAAAAATCGGGAGGTGCATTTTTTTGATTCCAAGAGAAGCAAAGCGTAAAAAAATAAAACTGACAAAATTGAGACTGCCCGCAAGAGCTTCGCTTTGGTACTGTGCGGCGGGAGTGCTCAGCCGAGCCATAGCCTTTTTTATGACACCGATTTTCACAAGACTTCTTACGGGCGGTGAGTACGGCGTATATCCTCTGTATCTCGGCTGGCTGTCCTTATTTTCCGTCATCGGAACGCTTGACCTCGGTGGCACGGCACTTTTGCACGCCTTGGCACGTTTTGAAAAGGACAGGCGGGACGTTATTAAAAGTGCGTTTGTCTGTCTTCTTTTCACCTCGGGGATATTTTTGCTCTTTTACGCTGTTTTTATAGACGGAATTTCGAAGATTTCCGGGCTTGGTATAGGCCTTTTACTGCTGATTCCCGTAGAAATGGTATCCGAGGCTGTAAATTCGCTTTACTGCACGTCGGAGCGTTTCAAATATTCATATAAAAAAGTGTTTTTGGCAAATGCTTTACCTGCGCTTTTTACACCTTTACTTTCGCTGCTTTTGATTCCTGTTTCAGGCGGCGATGGAAGATGCATCGGGGCTGGTGCCGTAGCGGCAATTACTGCATTGGCACTTGTTTTATATGGAAAATTGACATCAGGTCGAGTGAAAAAGCACGTAGTGATTTATCTTTTGAAAACCAGCCTTGCCGTGCTTGCGCACACGGTTTCAGGCACCCTGCTTCTAAATGCGGACAAGCTTCTGATTGGTAGGAGGCTTGGAGAAAGTGCCGTTGCACGCTATTCTGTGGCACACTCGCTCGGTCTTGTTTTGACGTTTTTTACGGTTGGAATTTTCGGAGCACTGAGGCCGTGGATTTTAAGAAAGCTTGCCCTTAGGGAGAGCGATACGGTAGAAAAAGTGGTGGAAAGCCTTTTAACCGTAGGGGCTATACTCACAGCAGCCTTAACGGCGGTTGTGCCGGAGGCCTTTTCTTTTCTTGCACCTAAGGAATACTCCGATGCCATACCCTCTGTATATCCTCTTGCCTTAGCGGTAATTCCAATGTTTTTGACTCATTTTACTCGCACGGTCAGCATAGGCGAGCGTGGTGCGTGGAAGCTCTCGCTTGCTTCAATAGGTGCGGCGGGACTGAACGTAGGGTTGAATGCACTTCTTTTGATGAAATTTTCTTACATTTCATCTTCGATCGCTTTCCTCGTTTCTTATTCTATTCTTGCACTAATCTCGGCGTTCATCGCAAGAAAAAGCGGTGCGGTAGGCAAAAGAATGGGTAAAATCTTCATTTTGGCAGCCTTGCTTGTAGGAATTTTCTTCCTTCTTCGTGATTTTTTACTTTTAAGAATACTTTTGCTCGGTGCACTGATACCACGGCTGATAACGGAGGGGAAAAGACTCTGGGGCTTTGTACAAGAGAAAAATTCAAAAAATTAAGGGACTATTACGGTAAAAATCTTTATTTTCTACCGTTTTACGACTTTCCTGTTATTTAAATTTGACCGTTTTATCACACAGCTTTTACCACAGATATTCAAGAAGAGAAAAAGCAATCGGCAGTTTTAGAAAACTGCCGATTTTTGCGGATTATAAAGGTATTATTATTTGATTTTTACCGTAATTAGACGATTTTCACTGAAGAATTACTTTTCTCCCTTGAGAGCTGCTCGCTTTTGTGCCTGCATACGCTTTCTTGTCGGAGTGTCGAGTATGACCTTGCGGATTCTTATGCTCTTGGGCGTCACCTCGATAAGCTCCTCGTCAGTGATGAACTCAATCGCCTCCTCAAGGGACATCTGAACGGGAGGGGTAAGAATAAGCTTTTCATCTGCACCTGAGGAACGGATTGCGGTCAGGTGCTTTTCCTTACATACGTTGACCTCAATGTCATCGCTCTTCGGGTTTTCTCCAACTACCATTCCCTCATAAACGGGGGTCTGCGGACCGATGAACAGAGGTCCTCTGTCCTGAGACTGATAAAGCCCGTAGGTAGTTGCAACTCCCTTTTCCGATGCGACAAGAGATGAGGTGAAGCGTGTCTTAATCTCTCCCTTAAACGGCTCGTAGCCTGCAAAGAGAGAAGAAATCAAGCCCTCGCCTCTGGTATCGGTCAAAAGCTCGCTTCTGTAACCAAAGAGACATCTTGTAGGAATGGAATAAAAAATCTTTTGTCTTGAGCCGTGAAGCTGCATATCAACGAGAGTACCCTTACGCATATTGAGCTTCTCTATAACAGCACCTGCATACGCCTCGGGAACATCTACGATAACATTCTCAACAGGCTCGCATTTTACACCGTCGATTTCCTTGAAAAGGACACGGGGGTTGGAGCAGCAAAGCTCGAAGCCCTCACGGCGCATATTTTCAATAAGAATGGAGAGGTGCATCTCGCCTCTGCCCGCTACCTTGAAGCTGTCTGTGGTTTCTCCGTCGGAAACCCTGAGGGAAACGTCCTTGAGCAGCTCCTTATAGAGTCTTGCACGCAGGTGACGGGAGGTGACGAACTTACCCTCCTTGCCTGCAAAGGGAGAATCGTTGACTGAAAACGTCATTTCCATAGTAGGCTCGCCAACCTTGACAAACTCAAGAGGCTCAACCTTGGCGGGTGAGCAAACGGTGTCACCGATAGAAATGTCCTCGCAGCCCGAGAAGCAGATGATGTCACCAACCCTCGCCTCCGTTACGGGAACTCTTTTAAGTCCGTCGAACTGATATATGGAAACAATTTTACCCGGGCGTGACTTTCCTCCCACGTTATGGTAATTGCATATAGAAACGCCCTGTCCCTGCTTTATAGAGCCTCGCTCAATGCGTCCGATACCTATTCTTCCCACGAACTCATTGTAGTCGATTGATGAAACAAGCAGCTGAAGCGGCTCGTCCTCCTCGCCCTCGGGTGCGGGCATATAGTCGAGTATTGTGTCAAGAAGAGGCGTGAGGTCCTTGCCGGGTGCATGAGGGTCGAATGATGCCGTGCCTGCTCTGCCCGAGCAGAAGAGCATAGGAGAATCAAGCTGCTCGTTGGTCGCATCAAGCTCAAGGAGAAGCTCAAGCACCTCGTCACCGATTTCGTCAAGCCTTGCGTCGGGGCGGTCAATCTTGTTGACGACAACTATAACTCTGTGGTTCATCGACAGTGCCTTTTCCAAGACGAAGCGTGTCTGGGGCATAGGTCCCTCCGCCGCATCGACAAGAAGAATAACACCGTTAACCATCTTCAAAATACGCTCAACCTCGCCGCCGAAATCAGCGTGACCCGGGGTGTCTATGACGTTGATTTTTACGTCCTTATAGTGAATTGCCGTATTTTTTGCCAAGATAGTAATGCCTCTTTCACGCTCAAGGTCGTTTGAGTCCATTACACGGTCTGCCATCTCTTGATTTTCTCTGTAAATACCGCCCTGACGAAGCATCTCATCGACAAGAGTTGTCTTGCCGTGGTCAACGTGGGCGATGATAGCGATATTTCTTAAATCCGTACGCTTCATATTACGTCCTTCTTTTTTCGTTATTTTCCAACTATATATTATAACACAAACAAAGAAAAAATGCAAATCTTATTTTTTACAGAAATTAAATGCACGATACCCGCAAATTTCGGTTATTTTTTACAATTTTTTCAGGCACATTACATACCAAGGCACATAGAAGCCTCTTATCTAAATATAACCTTATCGGCAAAATCAGGCTTTATTTCTTTGCGAAAAGAGATGCGAGGAAGCCTTTTTTCACGTATTCCTCTTGTGTGACGCCAAGGACCTTGTAGCCTAATTTTTCCACCGTTTCCGTAACACGGGTGGGGTCTATGCCCTCTCCGATGATTGTCGTTTCGCCCGCCTTGTGCGAGGATGTGACCTTTGCTTTTGGGTAAATGCCTCTTACCGCATCGTTGGTGTGTGCCTCGCACATAGAGCACATCATTCCGTCAACCTTTAAAGTGATTTTTTCCATAGTTCTTTCCTTTCAAAAATAATGGTAGTTAGCACTCGCTAACTACCATTATACTCTTTGTTTTTCAGTTTGTCAAGAGAGAAATTTATTCAATTACACGTACACGAATCATACCCTCTATCGCTTCAAGAGCAGGGATGCTCCTTGCGGGGATTTTCTCGTTGATTTCGACTATTGTATAAGCGTAATCGCCCTTGGAGCTGTTGGAGAGATTTTCGATATTTATGCCTGCCCCCGAAACTATGGCGGTGATGCGTGAGAGAGTATTTGCGATGTTTAGAAGAAATCTATGTCTTCAGACTGCAGAGAGGCGTATATTTCAGCTGAAAATTAACAAAACACAGCAAAGAAAAAACGAGGTACTGTTAGTTTACAATACCTCGCTTCTTTTTTCGGTTATATCAAATTACGAAAGCCATTTATTCTAAATCTAAATTATCGGGACTGAATACTTCGTCGTCTAAAAACTCACAAAGAGACATATCAAAACCATTTGCAAGCATAATAACGGTGCTTAAAGTCACCGTTTTATTTCGTCCGTTCATTATGCACTGCATACTTCCGTGCTGAATCCCTGATTTCTGTTCTAAGCGATATTGGGTCATTTCTTTTTCTTTAAGCAGTCCAAAAATACGCTTTGCAACAGCATTATTTACAGTCAAGACTATGCCCCTCCTCAATGCGAAGATTTAACTACGCAGTTTCGCCTACACATATATTTTATCAGCAAAATAAAAAAATTATAAGAATGTATACCTACATATCGATTGATTTTTCTTACGGCTTGTGATATACTATGTAGGTATACCTACGTATAGGAGAAATTTTATGACTGTTGCATTCTTTGGACACGCTCAATTCTATGAAAGAGAGGAATATAAGCAAAAAATATTTGCTTTCTTGGAAACTAAAATTGGAGACCTTGAGGTAGATATGTATTTTGGCGGCTACGGTTCTTTCGACAATTTTGCATATAACTGTTGCAAAAAGTATCAGACAACACACCCAAAAATTTCTTTGATTCTTATAACTCCTTACATAACTATGGAATATCAGAAAAACCATTTGAACTATGAACAGTACAAATATGACGCCATAATCTATCCTGAAATTGAGGACAAACCGCTTCGTTTTGCCATTTCTTACCGCAACAAATGGATGGTGGAAAAAGCCGATTATGTTGTAACTTATGTTTCACACGCTTGGGGCGGTGCTTGCTCAGCTTATAAATACGCAAAAAGAAAAGGCAAGGCAATTTTCAACATTGGCGATTTAAAAGATTTAGCGTTATAAATTATGCTTGGTAAGAATTGGCATCCATCTTTTAACTTATTTCTTTATAACGACCTCCTTCGGGGTGATTTGTCACTTTCTTTACTCTAAAAAACAAAGACAGTTGGTAAAAACCAACTGCCTTTGTGCTTCTTTATTAAATTATTCAATTACACGCACACGAATCATACCCTCTATCGCTTCGAGAGCGGGGATGATCTCGGCAGGAACCTCATCGTCCATTTCGACTATTGTATAAGCGTAGTCGCACTTTGAGCCGTTGGAGAGATTTTCGATGTTTATGCCTGCCCCCGAAACTATGGCGGTGATTTGAGAGAGTGTGTTTGCGATATTTTTATGGGAGAGGCAAATTCTCGAGCGACCCGTGTGAGGAATGGAAACGGAGGGATAGTTGACAGAATTTCTGATGTTTCCTGTGGCGAGGAACTCGTCAAGCTGCTCTGCTGCCATTACGGCACAGTTGTCCTCGCTTTCCTCTGTGGACGCACCGAGGTGAGGGATGTTTACGGTATTTTTGAGTCCGACGGTCTCGGGAGTTGGGAAATCGGTGACGTAAGCGGCAACCTTGCCCGATTCGAGAGCCGCTTTAATATCCTCGGAGTTTACGAGGTCGGCTCTTGCGAGGTTGATTATACGCACGCCGTCCTTCATCTTCGCTATCGTGTCCTTGTTAATCATTCCCTTTGTGTCCTTGGTTGAGGGTACGTGGAGAGTGATGTAGTCAGCCGTTTCGTAAATTTCATCGTAATTCTTCGCATTGTGAACCGAGCTTGACAGGCTCCACGCCGCCTTTACGGTGAGGAACGGGTCGCAGCCTGCGACACGCATACCGAGGTTCTTTGCTGTGTTTGCGACAAGACCGCCTATTGCTCCAAGTCCGATAACACCAAGAGTCTTGCCGAGGATTTCACAGCCTGCAAATTTTGACTTGCCCTTTTCGACGGTTTTTGCAATATCCGGGTCGTCTGCAATGCTCTTAACCCACTCTATACCGCCTACAACGTCACGGGAAGCAAGCAAAAGTGCCAGAACGGCAAGCTCCTTTACGCCATTTGCGTTTGCACCGGGGGTGTTGAAGACCACAATGCCGCGCTCTGCACATTTTTCAAGCGGAATGTTGTTGACACCCGCCCCTGCCCTTGCTATGGCAAGCAGCCCGTCGCCAAGAGGCATATCGTGCATCACAGCCGAGCGAACCATTATTGCATCGGGAGCCTCCACGCTCTCGGAAATCTCGTAATCAGCACCGAAAACGTCGGTACCCACCTTTGCTATTTTGTTCAAAAGCTTTATTTTTTTCATTATGTTTCCCCTTTCAAAATAAAAAAATTGCGAACCGCCCTCTCTCGCTCAATGCTGTCAGAATCCGGACGGTTCGCTTTCTTTAAAATTAAAATGCGAGCTTGGAATTTTCCTCTGCAAATTTCTTCATAAATGCGACAAGTGCCTCGACACCCTCATACGGCATACAGTTGTAAATCGAGGCTCTCATTCCTCCGACGGATCTGTGTCCCTTGAGGCTCTTGAGACCGACCTTTGCCGCCTCCTTTACAAACTTTTCATCAAGAGCCGCCTCACCTGTGGAGAAAACTACGTTCATAAGAGAACGGCACTTCTTGTCTACGCTTGCGATATAGTAATTCTGTCCGTCGAGATAATCGTAAAGCAGACTCGCCTTCTTCTCATTGCGACGCTTCATCTCCTCAAGACCTCCGATAGAAAGAAGCCAATCGAATACAAGCTTTGCCATATAAATCGACCAACACGGGGGGGTGTTGTACATTGAATCATTGTCTGAAATTTCCTTGTAATTGAGCATTACTGGAGTGTCAGGACGTGCGTTACCGAGCAGGTCGTTTCTTACGATCACGATTGTAAGTCCTGCAGGTGCTACGTTCTTTTGTGCTCCTGCATAAATAAGTGCGAACTTTGAAACGTCAATAGGCTCGGAGAGTATGCACGAGGACATATCTGCAACGAGCGGAATGTTGCCTGTGTCGGGAATATAGTGGAACTTCGTTCCGTAAATTGTGTTGTTAAAGCACATATGCACATAGTCTGTATCCGGGCGGAAGTCCGAACGTGTAGTTTCGGGAACTGTGGAGAATGTCGGATTTGCTCCTCCGCTTGATGCCGCTATGGCAACGTCGGCATACTTTTTCGCCTCAGTGGCAGCCTTCTTTGAAAACGAGCCTGATATAATATAGTCTGCACACTTGCGTTCAGAGAGAAGATTGAGAGGAACTGCGGCAAACTGCGTAGAGGCACCGCCCTGCATAAATAATACTTTGTAGTTTTCAGGAATGTTCATAAGCTCACGCAGTGACTTTTCCGCCGAGGAAATAATCGCCATAAAGTCTGACGATCTGTGACTCATCTCCATAACCGACATTCCCGACGTTCCGTATGAAAGCATTTCTGCCTGTGCCTTTTTCAGAACTTCGAGGGGGAGCATAGAGGGGCCTGCGGAAAAGTTGTAGACTCTTTCCATTGTTTTTACCTGTGCCTTACCGTTTTTTCGGTAATTCCTTTCTTAAAAATTCTTCATCAGTTTCAAGCAAAAAATGTGTCTAAAATTAAAATTGTTCTTATTATACTACTTTGGTAGACATTTGTCAATGCATTTTGAAAAAAATATTTTTTGAAATTTAATAAAAAAGCCCCCTCTCATATACGTATATTTTTGTAAGTAATCATTACCAAACGGTCAGAGAAAGCTGCCCTTTGACGTTTTTATAATAAAAATCACACAAAGCAAAAACATTTCATTATAATATTATATGTACAAAAGACGAAAAAATCCGTTGCTGGATTTACAATTTCACATTTTATGAATCATTATAAGCAAAAATTTATATTTTTTGATGCAAAACACACTGTCACAAAAGCTTTTTTTAATTCAAAAACGCTTTTTAAAAATTATGTATTGACTTTTTATTTAATTTATGTTATTATAATTAGGCTGATTTGTAGAGAGCGAATTTTTCACTCCTTTCAAAAATCACAAAGCCACGCACATCTAACGTATATCTAACGCTTTTCAAAAAACAATTTAATACGCAGGAATATTTCGCCATTCTGCGAAGATACTCGCCAAAGCGAGTATGCGAACACAAATTTCAAAAAATACGCAGGCTTATCGAAGTGGTCACAACGAGGCGGTCTTGAAAATTTGTCGGTCAATCGGTCGATAAAACCCCGAAACCCCTTGAAAACACTGACTATTTCGGGACTCCGAAAAATGCAAAAACTCGCATATCTAACGTAATATCTAACACTTTCTAAAATCACAATTTAATACGCAGGAATATCGAAGCGGTCACAACGAGGCGGTCTTGAAAACCGTTTGCCCAAAAGGCACGGGGGTTCGAATCCCTCTTCCTGCGCCAAAAAATAAGGACATCCCTTGCGGGTGTCCTTTATTTTTTGCCACAGTCAGAGGCTCTCGAACGCCCCTCTGTGACTCTCCGAGTCGCAGAATGGGGTTCGCATTTGAGCCGTAGAGCGCGTCAAGCTCGCTTGTAAGCGGCAAGGCGAAAAATCTTTACCAAAGGTGAATACCCCTCTTTCAAGCCTATTGTCAAACTAAAATTTGAGAGCGCTTGTAAAAATCATTAGCTTTCAAACTCTTTTAGCTCTTCAAGAGGAGCTTTTGAAGTATCAATTTCCATACCT
Source organism: Eubacteriales bacterium (assembly GCA_045655765.1). Classification (GTDB taxonomy): domain Bacteria; phylum Bacillota; class Clostridia; order Oscillospirales; family CAG-272; genus UBA1740. Next base: position 65,239 of record JAZOQA010000046.1, read on the forward strand.
TCTTTTAACCAATCTGCTTTATCATAACCCGTGCCCGTTAATTCAAATACTTCACCTTTATACCCTAGAGCCTTAACCCATCCCCATTCTACAAGTCGGTCTAAAGCCTCAACCCATCTTGCAGATTCTCTTCTTGAGTTATCAGCCATAAATTGTTTACCAGAAGTACAGACCTGAGTAGGCGAATTAAGTGTCTGAATCTTTAAAATCTGACCATCACCATCAGCTGCATATACTAACAGAAAAGCCGAATCCACAGGAATGTTGCCAACATCATCTTGTCCCACAACCGAATTATTGCCACTTGGATTTCCGATAATTAATGTCTCGTTTTCAACTCGAAACAGTTTTTCGATATCTTCGCTCGTTGCCGTGGGAATA
>JAZOQA010000047.1:0-1691 GCA_045655765.1 Eubacteriales bacterium
CTTTGCGATATATGCAAAGAGCATCCGAGGTATTACAACACTCTCTCAGACAGAGTTGAGTGGAGCGTTGGACTTTTCTGCGAGGAGGCGGCAAGGCTCATACTCGAATGCAAAGACATACGTAAGGCGGCAAAATCCGAAACAAAAGCAAGCGGTGTGAAAACCGACAAGAAGCTTGAGAGATTTTTGCTCTTTGCAAGAGAGGAGTGCTACAAGCTTCTTTATGAGTCGTCTCTGCCGATTGGTGAGGTGCTTTGTGCCTTGCTTTTATATGCCGAGGGGCTTGACGAGTGTATAGAAAGTCGAAATTTCGATACTTTTTATCCTGCTTTCCCTATAAGTTCCCCTAAAAAACTTAACACGGGTGAGGACTTCGGTAGTTTTTGTTCTATTTTAGGTAGGTATTCAGAAATGGATTTTTTAAACAAGGATTTCAAAAGTAAAATTGAAAGAATTGCAAAAAAATCAAATCTTCTCCCCTACCCTAACCAAAATTCAAGCAAACTTATCATTCGCCTTACAGCATATTTCTTGCATCGCTATTTTATTATGGGAGTGTTTGACCAAACGGTAACACCGTACGTAAAATTCGCAGTCTTGTCAACCCTTACAATATATGCTTTGGTAGGAAACTTGGGCGACCAAAATGCGTGGATTGAAGCTTCACGTTTATATTCAAAGGAAATAGAGTACAATGAGGAAAACCGAGATCTATTGCTTGAAATGACTCTCACCGAGTCGGAGCTTTCCACAAGAAATATAACGAAATTTTTGATGTAAAAAAGAGAGACAAGCGTCTCTCTTTTTTATATTTTATGTTATTTGATAGTCACCCGTGTTAAATTTAAAGCGGAATTATAGAGTAGCCGCCATAACTGCTTTTATGGTGTGCATACGGTTTTCGGCCTCGTCGAATACTACCGATTTATCACTCTCAAACACCTCGTTTGTGACCTCCATACTGTCAAGACCAAATCTTTCGCCAACCTCACGGCCGATGGTCGTGCCAAGGTCGTGAAATGCGGGAAGACAGTGCATAAATATAGAGCCGTCCGCAGTGTTGTCCATAATTTTTTTCGTTACAGCATAAGCAGAGAGGTCGTCGATACGTTCACGCCAAACCTCAACAGGCTCACCCATAGAAACCCAAACATCCGTATATATTACGTCGGCATTCTTCGTCGCCTTCATCGGGTCTGTTTCAAACCTCAGCGTCGCACCCGTCTTTTCTGCTATTTTCTTGCACTCTTCAATAAGAGAGGCATCGGGAAAATACTTTTCGGGGGCACAGGCTGTGAAATTCAAACCGAGCTTTGCACAGCCGACCATAAGCGAGTTACCCATATTATAACGGGCATCACCCATATAAACGAAATTAACTCCACGAAGTCTGCCGAGCTTTTCCTTAATTGTGAGCATATCGGCAATTATCTGTGTGGGGTGAAATTCATTTGTCAAGCCGTTCCAAACAGGAACCTTTGAATATTTCGCAAGCTCCTCAACTATATCTTGAGCAAAGCCACGGTATTCTATTCCGTCATACATACCTGCAAGAACACGGGCAGTGTCGGCTATTGTCTCTTTCTTTCCTATCTGCGAGCCTGTGGGGTCAAGATACGTTACGCCCATTCCAAGGTCGTACGCCGCAACCTCAAAGGCACAGCGGGTTCTTGTGCTCGTCTTTTCAAAAA
>JAZOQA010000048.1:0-10126 GCA_045655765.1 Eubacteriales bacterium
CCGCCGTCAACGTTGACCTTGGAGAGAAGCTCTGCGGCATTGCCGTCGTTCATAGAGCCGCCGTACTGAACAGTGACCTCCTCTGCGGCATCAGCACCGTAAGCCTCGGCGATAGCGGCACGGACAAAGCCGTTGCCCTCGTCTGCCTGCTCTGCGGTAGCGGTGACACCAGTACCGATAGCCCAAACAGGCTCGTATGCTACGATGATGTTCGAGAGCTGCTCCTTTGTAACGTTGGTCAGAGCCATCTTGGTCTGGAACTTCAAAAGCGTTTCGGTGTAGCCAAGCTGACGCTCCTCAAGCGTTTCACCAACGCAAACTATTGCCTTAAGGCCTGCGTTTAATGCCGCAAGCGTACGGAGATTTACGGTCTTGTCGGTTTCTGCAAAGTACTGTCTTCTCTCGGAGTGACCGATTACAACGTACTCAACGCCTGCCTCAACAAGCATTTTTGCACTAAGCTCGCCCGTATATGCACCGGACTCCTTGAAGTGAACGTTTTCCGCACCGATTTTAATGTTAGTTCCCTTTGCCGCCTCAACCGCTGCAGGAATGTCGATTGCGGGAACGCAAAGAACAATGTCACATCCGTTCATACCCTCAACCATAGGAGCAAGCTCGGTGATGAACTTCTTGGTTTCCGAGGGGGTCATATTCATTTTCCAGTTTCCTGCTATTACTGTTCTTCTCATATTCTTTTCCTTTTCTTTTGAGTACCCGACAAATCCGCATTAGGGCTTTGTCGGGTACAATGTTTATTAAATTGGGGTTTAATTATTTATGGATTATCGATTTAAAATTTTGAGCAAGCTTGGTCGTTCTTGCAGCCGATGCCGTAGAAGCCATACCGCTATTGGGAGCGAGCACGGATTTATGCCATAACGTTTTTTGAGCAGAAATTTGGGATCGATGCCCGAAGCGGTAGAACCCTACCGCTAGTGGGAGCGAGCACGGATTTATGCCAAAAAATTATTTATCGAGAAGGCAGGAAACGCCGGGGAGATCCTTACCCTCAAGGAATTCAAGAGATGCCCCGCCACCTGTGGAGATGTGTGTAATCTTGGAAGCAAAGCCAAGCTGCTCGCAAGCTGCTGCTGAGTCGCCACCGCCTACGATAGTGATAGCGTCGCTTGCAGCAAGTGCCTCTGCAACTGCTATTGTACCCTTTGCAAGAGTGGGGTTCTCAAATACGCCCATAGGACCGTTCCAAACAACAGTCTTTGCGGAAAGAACTGCGTCAGCGAAGAGCTTTGCTGTCTTAGGACCGATGTCAACGCCCTCTCTGTCCTCGGGAATCTTGTCAGAGTCAACGTATACTACGTCAACGGGAGCATCAATGGGGTTGGGGAATTCTGCAATAGTTGCGTTGTCGATGGGGAGGAGAAGCTTTACACCGTTCTTCTCTGCCTTTGCCATCATATCACGGCAATAGTCAAGCTTGGTTTCATCGAGCAACGACTTGCCTACACCGTAGCCCTTTGCAGCAGCGAACGTGAACGCCATACCGCCGCCGATGATGAGGGTGTCAACCTTGGTAAGAAGGTTGTCGATAACGTTGAGCTTATCAGCAACCTTTGCACCGCCCAGGATTGCAACGAAGGGACGCTCGGGATTGGAAAGAGCCTTGCCCATAACGCCGATTTCCTTCTGAATAAGGTAACCGCAAACTGCGGGAATGTAATCAGCAACACCTGCGGTGGATGCGTGGGCTCTGTGAGCTGCACCGAAAGCATCATTTACAAATATATCTGCGTAAGAAGCAAGCTCCTTTGCGAAATCCGCACCGTTCTTTTCTTCTCTTGCATCAAATCTGGTGTTCTCAAGAAGAACTGCCTCACCGGGCTTAAGAGCGGCAATCTTTGCCTTTGCGTCCTCGCCGATGATGTCCTCTGCAAACGCAACCTTGCCCTCACCGAGAAGCTCGTTAATCTTGTCGCAAACGGGCTTGAGGGTGAGCTTCTTCTTGTCGGAGGAAGCCGCCTTTGCAAGATAGTCTGCCGTTGCCCCTGCACGCTCTGCCTCAGGAAGCTTTTCAACCGCCTTCTTCTCTTTCTTTGTAAGACCGAAGCCCTCGGTGAAGATGTTGTGCGGCTTGCCCATATGAGAGCAAAGTATAACCCTTGCGCCCTTATTCATAAGGTACTTAACGGTGGGAAGAGCCTCTACTATTCTCTTTTCGGAGGTGATAACTCCATCCTTCATAGGAACGTTGAAGTCACAGCGAACGAGCACGGTCTTGCCGGCAACGTCGATGTCTTCGATAGTTTTCTTATTGTAAGCTGCCATTGTTTTTCTCCTTTTCATTTTTTACCTTTACTATAATAGCACAAAATTTAAAAAGAGTCAATATATTCCTAAAAATTTTGTTAATATTTTCACGTATTTCAAATTAATCTGCGAGCCACCCTTTGTACAGCATACGCAGAGGGTAATGTCAACGCAGAAGAAGCTTCCTATATCTGCAAGACAACCGTAGCTGCCCGAGGCGACCTCAAGCCCGATTTATCCACAATGATCTCTAAGCTCTCAATCACACTTAACTTCATTTTGCTTTCTGCATTGTACGCTTATAGAAAGCTCTTACTTTATGCAAGTGGCATTGGGGCGGAGAAAAATTAAATTCAGAAATCATCAAATGCTAACATCAATCGCCTGCGACGCTCATTCCGTGAAGAAGCACATCCGGAGAGCCGAATGCTGTGCTTGATGTAGGTGCGGACAGCTTTACTGTGTCAGAAAGTGCGACAATCCCCATCAAAAGCTCAAAAAAGTTGCCGGAAAGGGTAAACGACTTCACCGCTCTTGTGATTTTTCCGTTCTCAACAAGAAATCCCGCACTTTCAAGAGAGAAGTCTCCCGTTGTCGGATTTGCACCTGCGTGTAGCCCCTTAAACTCTGTAATGTAGATACCCGTGTTAAGTTTTTTGAGCATTTGTGCCTCAGAAAGCTCGCCCGCTTCAATAGTGAAAACGTAAGGGCTGATTGAGACGGGTGCGGAGTATGACGACTTTTGTGCGTTCGCCGTTGTTTGTAGGTTCATCTCCTTTGCACTTTGGCGGTTGTGAAGATAAGTTTTAAGAATTCCTCTCTCTATTACCGCCTTTTTCCTTGTAGGCACACCCTCTGCATCAAATACACGTTGCATAGGAAATCCCTCGCATTGGGGGTCATCGATGAGAGTTACGATTTCAGATGCGACACGCTCTCCAAGCTTGCCGCCGAGAAGTGAGATGCCACGTAGAACGCTCCGTGCGGAAAATGCAGCGGAGAAAACAGAAAGGAGTGAACGCATCTGCTTGCCGTCTATTATTACGTCGTATTTTCCCGTTTTTACTGTTGTGGCCCCTGTTTTTGCAAGGGCATCGTATACAGCCTTTTTTGCGGCTGATTTTACTAAAGACTCTCCCTTGTATTCTGCAATTTCATAAGAGGACTGTGCCTCACCATCCTTGTCTACTACCGCCTTTACAACCAAGACGCTTGCTCCATCCTCGGAGCATACGTCAAGCCCACTTGAATTTGCAATTCTGCGTGACGATGAGAATGAAACGGCGGTCGATGAGGTGCCGTCCTTAACCATCTCAGACGCTTCATAAAGCGAGTCAGAAGCAAAAAGAGCAAGAGCTTTTAGCTCACCGAGAGAAAGCGGCTCCTTAGAACAGCAGGTTGCCCTTGGATACGTCTTTGCCCCCGAGAAGATGCCAACCGTGTCGAGTTTTTCGGTTATTTTTGCGTTTTCCACAGCTCTTGCAGCAAGAGTGGAAACTTCCTTTTCCTCACAAAGCTCAGTAGATGCATATCCCACTTTTCCGTCATATATAACACGCAAGCAAAGTCCGCCCGAGGTGTTGGATGAAAAGGCACTTACCTCACGGTTCAGAACCTCCACACTCATCTCCGAGGAGCGTACGGAATAGATTTCATAATCCGCAAATCCTATCTCTCGGGAGGAATCTTCTATGATTTTCTTAATTTTCTCAAATTCCATTCTCATCTACCTCCGACCGTCATCTCTGACACTCTGATTAAGGGTTGACCGACGTCAGTGGGAATGCTTCCGCTCGATGAGCCGCACATACCCTGCCCCGTGGTAAGATTGTCTCCGACCATATCAATGTCACGCAGAATTTCCGAGCCTGTTCCGACAAGTGAAGCCCCCCTGACAGGCTCACATATTTTTCCGTTTCTGACCATATACCCCTCTGTGACCGCAAAGTTAAACGCACCCGTCAAGGGGTTAACCGAGCCTCCGCCCATAGACTTGGCATAAAGACCGTACTCCATAGATGCAATAATATCCTCGTTTTTATCAGGACCGTTGTCTATAAAGGTGTTCGTCATACGTGAGGTTGGCTCAAAGGAGTAGTCTTGACGGCGGCTGTTGCCCGTCATAGGCATTCCCATTCTGCGTGAGCCAAGGCGGTCTATCATATAATTTTTCAAAATACCGTTTTCTATCAGTACGGTTCTCTGTGTCAGGTTGCCCTCGTCGTCTATATTGCTTGAGCCCCAGCCGTTTACCACTGTGCCGTCATCAATCGCCGTGACCTTTTCGTTTGCTATTTTTTGACCGAGCTTTCCGCACATTTGAGACGTGCCGATACCAACGGAGCTTGCCTCAAGCGAGTGACCGCACGCCTCGTGGAAAATTACACCGCCAAAGCCGTTTTCAATAGCGACGGGCATTCTGCCCGCCTTGCAATAATCGGCACTCAAATTGGTCAGTGCCTGCTTTGCCGCAACGGCGCCAACCTCGTTTGGCGAAAAAAGCTCAAACAGCTCAAGTCCCATTCCTCTGCCCGGACTTGACGTGCCCGACTGATTTTCCGCCCCGTCGGATGCGACAGCCTCAACACGTATACGTGTTCTTACGTGCTTGTCAGAGGCTAAAAGCCCCTCGGAGTTTGCTATTAAAATTTGACGCTCGACGGTAAGGAGATTTCCCATTGTCTGAACTATTCGAGAGTCGTAATCGGACGCAGAAAAGCAAGCCGCTTTCAGTATATCCGCCTTGTATTTGCCCTCTATGTCGGACGGTAGTGTTTTTATTGCGTGCATATTCTGAAAATCCCGTTCTCTAAGCACGACCGTCGAAGGGGTAGCGGTATTGCCTATCGCTTCAGCAACCGAGTGAGCACATCTCAAAAGCCCACGCTCCGACGTATCAGAAGAGGACGCATATACCGTTTTTGTTCCGAGAAACGCTCTTATTCCAACGCCCGAGATCGTGCGGTCAAGGACGGATTCAATCTGCTTGTCGGCAAAGAGTATATTTCCGTCTCTTGTAACCTCAAAGAAAACCTCCGCAAAATCCGCACCGCCGCCCAAAACGATTTGAAGAAGGCTTTCAATAAGACTTTTCTTCAGCATTAAACTATATCCTCCGTTATAAATTTTAAGCTTTAAAAGTAAAAAGAGGGCTTTTTTGTTTTTTGCAAAGTCGAAAACCCTCTCAAGCTTTTATGATTTATTTATTTTTTAAGGAATTTTTCGCAAACGAAGACTCCTTAAGCATAGCTTATTTCCTCATCTCTTATACATTTTCACATTTAGATTTAATTTTTCTTTGATTTTATCATAAATAAAAAGCTTTGTCAATACTTCGCACGAGTCGCACGAGTGATTAATCTTTAGTGAATTTTGCTTTTTCAGGACTTTTTTGGTTTGTTAATCCTTTTTTAAAATTTTAGAATTCTTTTGTGAAAAATATACATATAAATTTATAGAAAATATACAATTGATATAGCTTTACAACTTGACATAAAATAATATTTATGTTAAAATATTTACGATAGGTTTGTTTTAGGGGAGGTATTTGGGCATTGCGAGCAGCACTTTTTAGCAAAATCAAGGAAGCGTTGATTTCCGTTTTACCGGTTGCGGTAATCGTATATCTGCTTAATCTTACTCCGCTTATAGATTTGAGCGGCAATGATATGCTTGTTTTCGGAATTTCCGCATTTTTCCTAATTTTCGGAATAGGAATGTTCAGTCTCGGAGCAGATCTTGCTATGACCCCGATGGGTGAGCGAGCGGGTGCGGGACTTACAAAATCGGGACACTTCAAGCTCCTTTTAGCAGTTGCGTTTCTTATGGGTATCCTCATCACGGTTGCGGAGCCGGATTTGTCAGTGCTTGGCGAGCAGGTTAAGGACTTCATTCCCAAAAATGCCTTAATTTGGACAGTAGGTATAGGAGTAGGTCTTTTCCTCTTCCTTTCGGTTTTGAAAATCATCTTTAAAATACAGCTTTCTATGATGATTTTCTTCTTTTATATGATGCTCTTTGCGATGGGTTCACTAGTTATTTTGACCGGCAACAGCGACTTCCTCTCCCTCGCCTTTGACTCCGGCGGAGTTACTACAGGTCCTATCACGGTGCCGTTTATAATGGCGTTCGGTGTTGGAATTGCAATGTCAATCGGCGGCAAGGGTGCAAACGAAAACAGCTTCGGTCTTATTGCTATGTGCTCGGTCGGTCCAATACTTGCGGTAATGCTCCTTGGAATCATATTCGGCACAAACGGTACAATCCCCCCGCCAAACTATACCAGCACCTCTGCACTCGGAGATGTAATTTGGCACACGTCCATTGAGGTATTCAAGGCACTTGGACTCATTGTTGCGTTCTTTATAATTCTTCAAATCTTTTTCTTGAAGCTCAGCAAGAAGAGCCTTATAAAAATAACTATAGGTCTTGTATACACATTCGTAGGTCTTGTGACCTTCCTTGCCTCGGTTTCTATCGGCTTTATGCCCATTGGATATAAGCTTGGCTGTGAGCTTGCGGCGGTAGCTGCACAGGTTCATCCGGCTATAATAGTCGTCTTCGGAGTAATCCTCGGAGCGGTGACGGTGCTTGCAGAGCCTGCGGTACACGTCCTCAACAAGCAGATTTACGAGGTTACGGACGGTATGGTTTCAAAGAAGTCTGTTATGATAGCTCTGTCTGTGGGCGTCGGCATTTCCATCGGCCTTTCGATAATCAGAATTATATTTGATTTCAGTATTCTTTACTACGTAATACCGGGATACTTTATTTCACTCGGACTTTCATTCTTCGTACCAAGGCTTTACACGGCTATTGCATTCGACTCGGGTGGAGTTGCAAGCGGTCCTTTGACATCGGGCTTTATCCTCCCTCTCTCGGTCGGAATAGCCTATACGCTTCGTGGAGAGGGGGCTGTACTCAGTTTGGCGTTCGGAATAGTTGCAATGGTTGCTATGACTCCGCTCATTACCATTCAGCTCCTCGGATTCAGATCCGTCATTTCGGAGCATATGAGACGCAAGATTGCTATGAAGCGAATTCTTGACAGCGACGACGAGCAAATCATCAGATTTATGTAAAGGAGTGCTTTCACTGTGGCAGAAAAGGAAACTAAAAAAACGCAAAACACACGTACCGCAAGGCGCCGAGCAAGAGAAAATCTCGCTCCGCATAAGCTTCAGCTCTTGTTCACTGTTGTTGACCGCCGCAAAACAGATTTTTACATAGACCTTTTGCAAGGCTACGAGGTGAATATGCAGCTTGCTCTTGCGGCAAAGGGAACGGCGAAGACCGAAATGCTTGAGCTTCTTGGTCTTAACGACTCTAACAAAAGTGTAATTATCAGCGTAATAAAAAAAGAACGTGCACAAGACGCCCTTCAAATGCTTGAAGAAAAATTCAAGACTATCAAAAACGGCAAGGGCATCGCATACACCGTTCCTATGACCGATACCATCGGAGTTGTAATATACAAATTCCTAGCCAACCTTTCTTAAATCAATTTGTGGGTCCGCTATTATTATAGGCGGCAGATGGGAGATAAAAATGAAATTTAAGCACGACGTTATATTCTGCATAGTCAACAACGGCTACTCTGAGACGGTTATGGAAACCGCAAAATCCTTCGGTGCTGGCGGAGGGACTGTTATTCACGCAAGAGGAACGGCAAACGGAGAGGCGGAGCGTCTTTATAAAATTACCGTCCAGCCCGAAAAGGAAATAGTAATGATACTTGTAAATTCGGAGATAAAGGACAATATTTTGCACGCTCTTTACCGCTCTGTCGGTCTTAACACACCGGGACAGGGTATTGCGTTCTCTATGCCTGTCGATGCTGTGGTGGGTCTTAACAAGGAGGAGCATAAAGAGATCCGTGACAGCGAGAATAATGCTGCCTTGGAAGCGTAAATCAGATAATTATTCAGCTTTATAAATTAACACGGGTGCCTCCATTTGGCACCCGTGTTAATTATTTTTTGCGTTTAAGCTGCCAAAAGGCAACAGCACCCGCTGCGGCAACGTTGAGAGAATCCACACCGTGATACATCGGAATCTTCACGGTATAGTCGCACCTTGCTATTGTGGATTTTGAAAGTCCGTCACCCTCTGTGCCGAGGATTATCGCAAGCTTTTCTTCACTCATAAGAGCGGGGTCATCTATACTTACGGAATTGTCATCAAGTGCCATAGCACAGGTTTTAAAGCCAAGAGAGCGAAGACGCTCTATGCCAACACTCGGCCAATCCTCCTTTGACTCTCCAATCCTTGTCCACGGAATTTGATGGACAGTGCCCATACTAACTCGCACAGCACGGCGGCAAAGCGGGTCGCAGCAGGTCGGAGTAACGAGGACCGCATCTATTCCAAGTGCGGCAGCGGAGCGAAAGAGAGCACCTATGTTAGTTGAGTCTGTAACCTGCTCAAGGACTGCAATGCGAGTAGCATTTTGACAAATTTCCTCCACGCTCGGAAGCGTCGGACGACGCATTGCACAAAGCACACCACGTGTCAATTCAAAGCCCGTAAGAGAGGCAAGCTCATCACGGGTGGCAACGTATACGGGGATATCACCGCACATTTCTATAATTTTTGCAACGTCTCCGCCGAGCAGTCGCTCATCCGTCAGCAGGGATATAGGCTCAATGCCCGATTTCAAGGCAACCTCGATAACAGTCGGGCTTTCCGCTATGAATATCCCCTTTTGCGGCTCAAGACGAGAGCGTAGCTGTGCACCCGTCAGTCGGACGAAGACGTCAAGCTCGGGAGCGTTAAAATCTGTAATTCTAATGATGTTAGGCATTTTTTATTCCTGCTTTTTTACTTTAGTACCCTACAATTATAACCCAAGGCAAGAAAAAAGTCAACCGCCGACTTGACACAAAAGAGGCTCGTGAGTATAATAATATTACTGATTGAAAGGAAACCGGTCTTTTATGAAATCACTTTGCCCCGAATTTGCGAAAGAATTTAAATGCAAGGCGGACAAATGCTCCGACAGCTGCTGTGTCGGCTGGCAAATAATAATTGATGAAAATACACTTGAAAAATATGAGAAGCTGCCGACAGAGCTTGGAGCAAGGCTCAGAAGCAGCATTGCAATGGACAGCGGCTCACCATCATTTTCGCTCTCTTTTGGCAGGTGTCCGTTCCTTGATAAAAACAACCTTTGCGACATCATAAAGGAGTGCGGTGAGGAGCTTCTTTGCGATATATGCAAAGAGCATCCGAGGTATTACAACACTCTCTCAGACAGAGTTGAGTGGAGCGTTGGACTTTCCTGCGAGGAGGCGGCAAGGCTTATTCTCGAATGCGAGGACATACGTAAGGCGGCAAAATCCGAAACAAAAGCAAGCGGTGTGAAAACCGACAAGAAGCTTGAGAAATTTTTGCTCTTTGCAAGAGATGAGTGCTACAAGCTTCTTTATGAGTCGTCTCTGCCGATTGGTGAGGTGCTTTATGCCTTGATTTTATATGCCGAGGGTCTTGACGAGTGCATAGAGAACTGCGATTTCGGTGCATTTTACCCCGCTTTCCCGCTAAATTTTCCAAAAAAACTTAACACGGGTGAGGGCTTTAAGGGGTTTTATCCTATTTTAAGTATGTTTTCTGGAATGGATTTTTTGAGTAAGGATTTCAAGTGCGAGATTGAAAGAGGTGCAAAAAAATCCGTTCCACTCCCCATCCCTAACCAAAAGTCGGAGAGACTTATTGTTCGCCTTATTGCTTACTTCTTGCACCGCTATTTTATTGCCGGGGTGTTTGACGAGGTGGTGACACCATACGTAAAATTTGCAGTCATATCAGCTCTTACGGTATACGCCTTGGCAGGAAATTCAAGTGACAGAAATGCGTGGAT
>JAZOQA010000049.1:0-32752 GCA_045655765.1 Eubacteriales bacterium
CAGGACGGTCTTCTGCACATCTCCGAGATGTCCGACCGCCACATCAAGCACCCCTCCGACCTCTTTGCAACAGGCGACATCATAGAGGTCAGAATAAAAGAGGTTGACATTGAAAGAAAACGTATTTCACTCACTAAAAGAACCCCGGGTACCCCGAAAAAAGCAGAAAGAAAGCTCATCGAGCTTGCAGATATCGAAATCGGAGCGATTTACACCGGTACTGTACGCAATATTACCGACTTTGGCTGCTTTGTTGATATAGGTGCAAAGCAGGACGGACTTCTCCATATTTCAGAAATGGCTGATACCCGTGTTGCATCTCCCTCCGATCTTTTTGCAACGGGCGACACCGTTGAGGTTAGAATTAAGGACGTCGACGTGCAAAGAAAGCGTATTTCACTCTCTCGCAAAGGACTTAACTAAAAACAAAGGTATTAGGTGCTTTTCCCCCTCATACGGGGTACAAAAAGCACCTTTTTTGTTTTACCTCTGTATTATGGCGGAAGCATTTGAGCAGTTTTTGTCAAAATCTATTGACATTTGCACACCGCAGTGTTATAATTATACAAAAAGCAATATATTTTAATAAATTATTTGTTTTAATTTTAATATTTTAATTGCCTTTTTCAATCCTGATAAATGGCATTTAAATATAGAATATGCCCGTGAAATCCGAACAGGTGTATTCAAAAATCAAGAAGGAGGAAATTTCAGACGTTTTTCCCTCTCGGGCTTCGCATCCCAAAAAACACGGTAAAAACTCTACTTAAAAAACAGAAAGGAAACTAACACAATGAAGAAAAGAAGAACATCTATTATTGCATTCCTGCTTTGTGCTTGTCTTACGATCGCCGTAGGTTATGCAGCACTTACCGACACGTTCACCATCACCGGTGACGCTTACGCAACGACCGATGTTGCACAGCCGGCATTCGACAAGAAGGTTTATTTTTTAGCTGCTAATAAAGGTCCTGATAGTGGTTCAAGCTCAACCACTCCCAACGAATACGGCGTTGGCACTGCCGACCCTGATACCGCATTCTTTAACATTTACAGCCTTGCAAAGAAGGGTGAATCCGCTTCCTTCACGTATACTATTAAAAACGAGTCTAAAGAGTATGCTGCAAAAATTGTCATCGACACTAAGGATAGTACAAACAGCCAGTTCTACAAAATCGTAGCTGAATTTGTAAATGGCAACGACACTGTCCAGACCGAGAGCACAATTGATGTCATCGTTACCGTAGAAATGCTCAAGACTCCCACGGAAGACACTACAGGCTCTTTCACCATTGTTATGACTGCAACCGCTGTTGAGCCTACTCCGTAATTTTACGAGAGAAAAAATTACTTCAAACAAACGTCTGACTAATTTTTAAAAGAAAGGGGGACTGACAAATGACAAAAGACAAAAAAATACTGTATTTGACGTCGGCAGGTATTTGCACCGTTCTCCTTTCTTGCCTTTTTATTCCGGGTGATGTTGGAGGCAAGGTGTTTGCGGCATTTCTGTTAGTACCGCTTGCTTTTCTGTGTTGCTTTTTGATAAGAAAGAGACGCACGCCGTCGATTAACAAGAAAACAGTTCTCTTAATTACATCAATTTCGGCTTTAATTTTTATATCGCTTTATTACATTTCGGGGTCTGTATTCGGATTTTACAGATATCCTTTCTTAATTTTAAACATATTTTTAGGAAACCTTATTCCCATAACGGCTATAATCGTTTCCATTGAAATCATAAGGTGCATAATTTTAGCACAGCAAAAGAAGCTCTCGAGCATTCTAATTTACGTCTCGGGCGTTGTGACTGACGTTCTGATTTTTACAACGCTTGCAGAGATTGACAGCTTCTACGAATTTATGGAAACCGTGGGGCTTTATTTCTTCCCTGCGATAACTGCAAATATTTTGTTCGGTTACCTTGCAAAAAGATACGGTGCATATCCAAGCATCGCATTCAGGCTAATCATGTCTTTATATTTGTATATCATTCCGATAAGGTCGGCAATTCCCGATGCTCTTCTTTCGATGGCAAAAATTGCCGTTCCCTTGCTTGTGCTACTATTTGTAGATGCTCTTTTTGAAAAGAAAAAACACTTCGCTCTTAAAAAGAAAAACAAGTGGCGTTTTCTTCCAAGTGGAATTTTGCTAATTCTTATGATTTCACTTGTAATGATTATATCAAACAAATTTCAATACGGAGCTTTCGTAATTTCTACGGAAAGTATGACGGGCGAAATAAACAAGGGCGACCTTGCTATATACAAAACGCTTGACGAGGACGACGTTATTGAAATAGGTGACGTTATAGTTTATACAAACGGCAAATCAAGCATCATACACCGTGTTGTCGATATGGAAAAGATAAACGGTGAAACACGGTACTATACCAAGGGTGATGCCAACGAGGACGTCGATTTCGGCTACGTGACAAAGGCAAACATAGTCGGAAAGATACAGTTTAAAATAATTTATTTAGGTTATCCCACACTTCTCTTAAGAGATTTGTTTGGATAGAGAGGAGAGCATTTCAATGTCAGAAGCTGAGAAGAGAAAACGGGCGGAATACAGAAAAAACAGAAAGAAATGGTTAAGTGTCATCATCACTCTCATTGTGCTGGTGTCAATGGGTGTTGTTGCTTTTGCTGTTATTTATTTCCGCACAGACAGCAACGCATACACTACTTACACGGAGTCGGGCAAGACGAATTACAAGGTGAATTACCGCCCGGGCTTCAACGGTGAATCCGAGGAAGGCAAGGTTTATATCGGAGAGCAGGTTGACACAATCAACGCAATCTTCGACTACACGCTTGTCACAAATACCACGGACGTTGAATTTGAATACGAATACACTATTATAGCAGAGGTTGAGTTCAAAAACAGAGACGGTGTTCTTGATACGTACAAAAAGGACTTTGTAAAGGAGCTTGTAAAGCCGAGGAAAACAACTGCTGTCGGCGGTACGCTTCACATCAAGGATTCTGTTCTTATCGACTATAAGGCGTATAACAATCTTGCAAAGGATTACATAGAAACTCACAGCCTTACGGGCTTTACGGACACGCTTAAGGTTACCTTGCGGGTAAACGTGCTTTCAAACTGTGAAGGTAAAGAGGGGGAATGCACGACAAACTCGTATTTCTCCGCACTCAATATTCCCCTGACCGAGACGACCTTTAAAATTTACACGACAGAGAGCGTAGGCGAAGCTGAAAAGCAAATCCTTAATGCGGAAAAGGCGACATCTGCAATAATCTATGGAAGAATTGCACTCGGCGGTTTGGGACTTGACGTTCTTTTAATCCTGTTTCTTCTTGCTTTTGCTTATCTTACAAGAAACACGGACATCAACTATTCAATCAAGGTTAAAAAGATTGTAAGCTCCTACAAATCCTTCATACAGAAGATTATCGGCGGATTTAGTTACGACGGATACCGTGTTCTTTACGTTGACACGTTCCGTGAGATGCTTGAAATAAGAGATACCATTCAGTCCCCTATTCTTATGAGTGAAAACGAGGACTGCACCTGCACAAGCTTCCTAATCCCCACAAACACAAATCTCCTCTACGTTTTTGAAATAAAAGTGGACAACTATGCCGAGATATACGGCTCACCCGTCAGCGAAATCGTTATTTCCGATACGAAGGACGACATCTGCCCTGAGATTGAAGAAAAAGACCTTGTTACCGAAATCGAGGCTGAAGGGTCTGTAACAGAATCCGATACTGCGGAGAATACAAATGAGGCTTGCGAGGTTGTTCTTGACACGGCAGAGGAAATCCCCACAGAAGAAGCCGAGCAAAATACAGAGAATTCTCCCGAAAAGACTGTCGAAACAACGGAAGAGCCTAAAGAAGAAGCGGTTGTGGAAACGGCAACGGAAGAAACAGAGATAATCGCAGAAGCCGAGGCTGCAGATGGATTCAACTCATCATCTATGACAAAGTACGATTACAGCTTTGAGGCACGTCTTGCACTTTCCGACGAGGAATCCCGTGGCTATTACAGCGAAATAGTTGCATTTGTAAAGTCCTACGGTGTAAAGATTGCAAGAAGCTGGAAGCGTGAGAGAATTTATTTCGGAAGAAAAACTTATGCTAACTTCATATTCAAAGCAGGCAGGCTTTCATTGGCATTTGCTTTAAATCCTTCCGAGCAGGACGAAAAATACGGCTTCATAGATATGTCGGACTCGGGTAAGTTTGCAAAAACTCCAAGCCTTATGAAGATTACGTCAAAAAGAAAGAAAAAGTACGCAACGGACCTGCTTTCCGAAATGTTCTTATCCGACGGCATTGAGAACAAAAATCTTGCAGTTGAAGCAGAATACGTTCCTTACCGCACAAGAGCAAGCCTTATGCTTGACAAGCTCATCAAGAGTGAAAGCGGCGAGGACCTGACTCCGAGTGAATCTGATTATAAGAGTATGCCCCAGGACCACGTCGGCACTGAGCATCACGTCATTAAAATAGAGGACACCGTGGTTGAGGTTCTTGAGCTTGAGGACGTCACGGTAAAGGACGAGGATATTGAGGCTGCGATAGCGGCTCCCGATGTTGAGCTTGAAAAGATTGACTACGATGAGGACACAGATCCTGTTTCCGATGCTGAAAGCACTGTTGAAGACGGTATTGAGGTTATCGGTGTTGTTTGGCCCGAGAAGGCAAAGCACAACAAAATTTACCGCTATGACCCGAACGGAGAAGAGCTTCACGAGGGTGATATCGTTCTTGCTCCGTCAAGAGATGCCGCAAAGAACAGGGATATAGTCCGCAAGGTTGCAGTAGCTCACGCAAACCATAAAATTGCACCCGAGGAGCTGAAGCATCCGCTCAAAAAAATAATCGGCATAGTTAAACGCAAGGCAGAGGCAATGCTTACTCCGAGCGAAAAGAAAAAAAAGTAAAACACTAATAAAAAGAAAGGAGAACGCTATATGACCAAAATACAAAAGCTTTTTGCCACGGTTGCGTTCTCCTTGATTTTTTGCTTTGTTCTTGTGGGATATGCCGCTCTTAACGACGAGCTTGTAATAGACGGAAGTGCAGAAGTAGAGATACCGAAAATAATTTTTATAACCGACGTTAAGGTCAAATCGACAAGCGGTGTTAAAGCTGAGGTTAACTCCTACGACGGCACAGTAATGAACAGTACTGTAACCTTCAACGAAAATTCATCAAGCGGTACTGCAACATATACTGTGACAATAAAGAACAACACTAATTTTGTTTCTTATTATCAAGGTGTCAATTACGACGGCACAATACTGAACAACTCCGCTATTACAAAAGTTACGGCAAGCATAGCAACAAACGATGAGAAGCAACCGTTCAACTCTCTTTCGGAAAAGACCTTTGATATAACCCTGACGTATTCAAAAGGGTCAAATTCGTCGAGCATCACGACGCATATAAATATTATGTTCTCCGAGCTTACAGAAAAGGAAGAGGCTGTCGATAAGGTTCTTGACCGTTTTGACGATATTTTGAACGACGCAACGGAAATCACGGAAAACCAGGGCAAAAGTACCTTCCAAGCTCTTATTGAGCAAATGGAGAAGTATTCCGACAACAACAGAGCAAACGATTCATACATAGGTAATGTTGCAGGTGCAAGCTCTGCTGACAAATTGGCAGTAAACGATTTCTTCACCGTTACAAATGACGACGGAACAACGGAAAATATGCTTCATCTGACAATAGGCGAAAAAGATGTCCCCGTTACAATTATGATTAAAAATGAGGATATTTACTCCGCCAACGACGGCAACGAGATGGTAATATACATCACGCCAGACACCATTACTAACAGCCGTGGAAACGTCACGGTTTACGTCGCGGTGTTTACAAAATCCACAGAAACGGTAACGAATGCCGACGGAACAACAACTGAAAAAACCGTTTGGACTCAAGAGGGTCTGCTCTATCAGGGCGAAGCTCCCAAAAACAGATATAACGGTATGCCTTGGGGTACTTACAACTCGTTCAATACTGACAACTGGGAAACCACAGTTGCATACTATACAACAAATTCCAGCAACACCGCTCCGTCAGGCTCTGATATTGAACGGGTTATGAAAGCTTATCACGAATTTAAGCAAAAACAGTAAAAACAGTAAAATAAGATGAAAACGCTGTGATTTTTAAAAAATCTCACAGCGTTTTTCTAATATTTATATATTTTTTCAAATTATTTTTTAAAAAGTTAACAAAAATGGGAAAATATGTGCTATAATAAAATGAGTTGATATAAAATAATGCATTTTACTACGCAAAAACAGCACGGAGGCAGAGAATGTTCGGATACGTAAAGCCGTCAGTCGGTGAGCTGCTCGTCAAGGAGCACGAATTCTACAAGGCTACATATTGCGGAATATGCCGTGCTATGAAAAAGCATACAGGCGCGCTTTCAAACGTTACGCTCTCTTATGACAGTGTAATTCTCGCCCTTGTCAGAATGAACTCGCTTGCAGACTCTGAAATAGGTGTCCGTATGCGAAGATGCGGTGCCCATCCCATAAAAAAGCGGTGTATGCTGAATGAAAACGACGCTATCCGCTTCACTGCCAAGGCATTTGCAATTCTTACTTATTATAAATTAAAGGACGACGTCGGCGACAATGAACGTTTTGCCAAGCGTACGCTTGCAAGGCTTGCAACTCCGATTATGAGACGTGCTGCACGAAAATCACGTGAGAAGTCGTTAGAGGAGCTGATACGCACAAAGCTTTTGGAAATAACCCGTCTTGAAGATGAGGGCTGTCCGAGCGTAGACGAGCCTGCGAGATTTTTCGGTGAGCTGCTCGGTGAGCTTTTTGCAAGAGGCTTCGAGGGAGCAACGAGAGCTGTGAATTACGAGTTCGGACACGCACTCGGCAAGTTTATTTACGCCGCCGATGCTGCGGAGGATTACGAGCGTGACAGGAAGACGGGAAACTACAATCCTTACGTCATAGCCTACGGCAGCTCTCCGTTGACTTACGAAAACAAGCAGACTATAAAATGTGCCCTTATGCTCGAATGTAGGAGGCTTGAGGGTGCGGTAAATCTTATGGACTTCGGAAACCGAAAAACCATAGAGGGAATAGTGAAAAACATCATTTTCCGAGGACTTCTGAAAAGAATAGAATTCCTAGACATAAAAGACACACCCGATAAAGAAAAAGGAGAAGATAAATGAAGGATCCGTATTCAATACTCGGTGTCAGCCCCGATGCTGACGACGCAGAAATCAAGAAAGCATATCTTGAGCTTGCAAAGAAATATCACCCCGACAACTACTCCGACGACAACCCTCTAAAGGACCTCGCAAACGAAAAGATGCAGAGCATCAACGAGGCGTACGATGAAATTCAACGCATTCGTGCAGAGAAAAAGAGCGGCAAGTCGAGTGGCAAGTCGAGCGGATATAACGGTCAGGGTCAGTTCAACGAAATCAGAATTTTGATAAATCAAAAACGCTTTAACGAGGCGGGCAAAAGGCTTTCCTCGATTGGCGAGTGGGACAGAAATGCCGAATGGCACTATCTTATGAGCGTTGTGCTTATGCAAAGAGGCAACGTCAACGACGCTATGCGCGAGCTTGAGCTTGCTTGCAGTATGGACCCCGGTAACGAGGAATATCAACGTGCAAAGACGATGTTCAACAACTCCGCAAGGGGCTACGGAAGCACGTATTACACCACCAACAACTACAACACCCGCTCCCAACAAAACGACGCCTGCGACTGCTGTATGAACCTTGTATGTCTGGACTGCCTTTGCGAATGTATGGGCGGCGACCTTATACGCTGTATATGAGAAAAACAAAAAAGCTGACGCTCTCGTCAATAATGTCGGCATTAAGCGTTATCTTTATAACGCTCGGCTCGTATTTCGATGCACTTGATTTGATTTTGGGCGTTCTTGCCTCGGTTGTGATGATATTCATCTATATCGAGCTTGGCTCGCCTTACACGTGGCTTGTATGGCTTGTTTCAAGTACGCTTGCCGCCATTCTTTCTTTTGGTAATTTGCTTTCTGTTTTGTGGTATTTTACGCTCTTTGGCATATACCCGATACTTAAAGCCTATATCGAACGTCTGCCACGTGCCGTGTGGCTTGTGCCGAAGCTTCTATATGCAAACGCTGTCTTTGTAGGCGTGGTAAAGCTCTTTGAGCTTATTATGTCCACATCACCGTTTGTCATAGACTCGACGGCTATGCTCGTGGTTATTTGGGTGCTTGGAAACGTGGCGTTTATTGCCTACGATATGCTCATTACGGTAATGGCAAAGCTTTATCTTATGAAATACAGAAAGCGTTTTTCTAAATTTTTAAAATAAGAACGGAGTAGCAAATGACAAAAATCGGTTTCATCTCGCTCGGCTGCTCGAAGAACCTCGTTGACACGGAGGTTATGCTGAAAAAGCTATACGACGCCGGATTTGAAATCACCCCGGAGGAGTCCGAGGCGGAAATAATTATAATAAACACCTGCGGCTTTATAGAAAGTGCAAAAAAAGAGGCTATTGACAACATTCTTGACACCGCTGAATTAAAGAAATGGGGAAAATGCCGTCATATAATCGCCACGGGGTGCCTCGTCGAGAGATACCGTGAGGAGGTTATGCGTGAGATGCCCGAGGTCGATGCCCTTCTCGGTGTCGGAAGCCTTGAGGACATTGTTACCGCCTGCGAGGCAGTAATGAGGGGCGAAAAATACGTATCGTTCCGTGACAAGAACACCTCACCCCTTGGCGGTGAAAGAATCCTCACAACGGCAGAGCATACCGCATACTTAAAGGTTGCGGAGGGCTGCGACAACAAATGCACCTATTGTGCCATTCCTCTTATAAGAGGAAAAATGAGAAGCAGGACGGTAGAGGACATAGTAAACGAGGCAAAGGATCTCGAAGCCCTTGGAGTAAAGGAGCTTAATCTGATTGCCCAGGACACAACACGCTACGGACTTGACATCTACGGAGAATACAGCCTTGCAAGGCTTGTCCGTCAAATCACAAAGGAAACCTCAATTCCGTGGATAAGACTGCTCTACTGCTACCCCGACAAGATTACAGACGAGCTTATTTCCGAACTCAGGGACAACCCGAGGCTCGTAAAATATATGGACATTCCGATTCAGCACATCTCTGATTCGGTGCTTGCAAGAATGAACCGCCACGGAACCTCAGAGCTTATAAAGGCAACTGTGGAAAGGCTCAGGCGTGAGGTGCCGGGAATTACGCTCAGGACGACCGCTATGGTCGGCTTCCCAGGTGAGAGCGAGGAGGACTTCGCAGAGCTTTGCAGCTACGTAAAGGAGGCACGCTTCGACCGCTTCGGTGCGTTTACCTATTCCGCCGAGGAGGGCACGGCAGCCGCAGAATTTGACGGTGAGGTGGACGAGCAGACAAAGCAGGACAGATATGACGTTTTGATGCAAACACAGCTGACTGTCACAGAGGACCTGAATGCAAAAATGATAGGCTCGACCATCGACGTTTTGGTGGACGGCTTTGACAAAGTCGCAGAAATATACTACGGCAGGTCCTATAAGGACGCCCCCGACGTAGACGGAAAGGTTTATTTTAAATCAAAAAAGAAAACGCCTATTGGCGAATTTGTCAGAGTCAGAATTGATGAGGCGCTCGATTACGACCTTGTCGGCGAAAGAACGGATTTATAAAAAGGAGAAAACGTTATGAAAAAAACAGCACTCAACCTTCCAAACACACTCTCTTTAATAAGGGTACTTCTCGTCCCCGTATTCGTCGTTACCCTGTTCCTTATGAGAGATATTGAATTTTGGGGACTTGTTGTTCCTACATTGGTATACATCATAACCGGAGCAACTGATTTTGTAGACGGCAAAATTGCAAGAAAATACAATCTCATAACGGATTTCGGAAAATTTATAGACCCTCTTGCAGACAAGTTTATGGTTATCGGCTCGCAAATAGCACTTCTTCCGCATATGCTCTTGACCTATACCGACACAACCGTTTCGCTTGTATTCTGTGCTGTGGTGCTTCTCATTCTCTTCCGTGAGCTTGCGGTAACGAGCCTGCGTCTTGTTGTTGCTGGAAAAAGCGGAATTGTCGTTGCGGCGTCAATGCTCGGAAAGTGGAAAACCTTCTCTCAAATGGTTGGTACAGTGCTGATAATCCTTGAGCCTATATTTATAGGCTGGCTCCCGTGGCTTGGAAATCACTTGGTAGCATACGTAAGTATGGCTGTTATGGCATTTACAACGATTTTCTCGGGAATTGATTATTTAAAAGCTTATCTCCCTCATATAAATTCAAGCAAATAACAAAAAATGCGACAACGCTTGCGTGGTGCCCAAAACGGAGCATTTATGCTTAGCGTTGCCGCATTTTTGTGTAAATTTTTGTTTACATTAAGCTCGATACTGTTCCCTGTTTTTAACACGGGTAGCACCGTCTTTCTCTGACAGGCAAAATTAAAGGTCGCCCGCCCCCATTGATTCCATTAATCTCTTGTTAAATTCCTCGGCTGTGTTGTAGCCCATACGCTTCTGACGGTTGTTCATAGCTGCCACCTCTATAACAACGGAGAGGTTACGGCCCGGGCAAACGGGAAGAACTATGCTCGGCACTTTGATGCCGAGAATGTCCGTGGTCTGTTCGTCAAGACCGAGGCGGTCATACATTTTCCCGTCCTGCCAAGTCTCAAGATTTATTACAAGGTCGATTTTTTCAGTCTCCTTAACCGAGCCCATACCGAAAAGACGGCGTACGTCCACAATGCCTATTCCTCGAAGCTCGACGTAGTGCCGTATAATTTCAGGAGCCTTGCCTACAAGAGTTGTTGCCGACACCCTCTTGATTTCCACCGCATCATCGGCAATCAGTCTGTGACCTCTTTTAATCAATTCTATTGCCGTTTCACTCTTTCCTACACCGGAATCGCCGAGGAGGAGTATTCCCTCTCCGTAAACCTCTACCAAAACTCCGTGACGGGTGATTCTCGGTCCGAGCTCTACGTTAAGGTAGGAAATCATCGCAGCCATAAGCTCCGACGTTCTCTCCGCTGTACGCAAAAGCGGAACAGCGTACTTTTCCGCAAGATCTATAGTCTCAGGCTGTATTTCAATAGAAGACGTCACTATTATGCTGACAGGACGTGAACGGAAAAAGTCCTCAAGCCTACGGGAACGCTCCTCGCTTGGCAGCTGTGCCAAAAAGAGGTTTTCCGTCTTTCCTATAATCTGGATTCTCACAGGCTCATAGTGATCGTAAAAGCCAACCATTTGAAGCCCCGGTCGGTTAACACGGGAGCAGGTAATTTCTATTCTTTCGGGAAGGTCAGGCAGGTACATAGGCTCAAGACCGAATTTGTCTATAACCCTTGAGAGCGGAACGCTGTATATTTCTTCCATAAGGTTTCCTTTCGTGGTTGTTCTTTTTGTAACGAAGTTATTATACCACATAATTTATATTTATGCAAATATTTTTTAAAATTTTTACTATATTTTTACTATAATTATAATTTTAGTGCTTCGGGGTTGACTTATCGGCGTTTTTTTGTTATACTATCTATGATTTTAAAATAAATAGAGAATACGCTCGAATTTTATAAAAGGAAAGAAAAAATGAAGAAGCTTTTGGCAATATTTTTAATATTTGCACTTGCTCTTGGCTTTGCATCGTGCTCGGAGTACGAGCCTATAGAAAGCACAAAAGAGGAAGCGCGGGTCGTTATGACGATGAAATACGGGGAGCGTGAGTATGAGTTAAAATACGAGCTTTACCGTGCTCTTTTCCTCAACAATAAAAGCGAGGTTGACGGCGGTGACGAGAGCGTTTGGGTCGGTGATGACAAAAATACTTACATAAACAGAATCAATAAGATAATAATAAACGATGCGGCAAACATCTTCGCAGCCTTTTACGTATGTGATGTGATTGTGGATTTCGACGTATATTCCCGTGCGGCTGACAAGGCTGTCGAGCAGTACGTAAAGGATGCCGTAGAGGGCGGCGAAGGCGGCTTTGGTCACGGTACTTACGACAAATATCTCGCTCACTTAAAGGAGATGAACCTCAACTACTCGGTCCAGGACCTGCTATACCGCTACTACATCGCACTTGAAAAAATTGACACCTATTATATAGGTGACGTGTCCTCGGACAACCTGACTGACGATGATGATATTGCACTTCCGCACCTTAAGTGCGACTTTGTATCAGTCAGAGACTTCTACTATTCTGAAGACTTCGGACGAATCATATACGCCTATTTTTCCGAATCCTCGAAAAAAAATCCGAATTTCAACATCGATTCATTCAAGGAAAATATGGAATACGCAGCTATGGACGGAGATGACGCCGTCAGACGCCTCGTCGGTGCAAACAGTCTTGCACAGGACATCGATACAGGAATTTTCATTTCAAAGCACACCTACAACAACGAAATGCTTGCAAATATAAACAGCGCCGCCCTTGCTCTAAAAGCCGGCGAGGTCAGCGATATTATAACCGTCAAAGGCTCGGGCGACGACTACGTAGACGGCTACTACATACTCTACGGAATTGAAAAGTGTGAGCTTGATTTCGAAACCTACTACACGCAAATTAAGCTTGCATTCCTTGGCGATGAAATAGGAAAAATACTTGAAAATCACCGCACCGCCCTTGTTAAGAGTGTATCTAAAACCTCTGAATACGGCACGGTTAACCATTCAAAAATTTCAATGGGTTAAAGATGAGCAGACGTTATACCACCCTTTCCGGCTTGCCTCCGCTGGCTGAAAGTGTTTACGTAAGTAAAGTGACAACAGCAGATGCAGCACGCTCGCTTAAAAAGCTGATTGAGGATAACTACCGTGGAAGAGTGACATTTTCCGACGTTCCGCAAACGGCACTTCCTCTGATCTTTGACGAATACAAGCTTGCCGAAATGATAAGACTCACGTTAAGGGAGCTTACGCTCAAAAGAACCTGTGATATTTCATTTATAACAGAGGACGGAATTTTCTTTATTAAATTTAAGGCGAATAGAGACACGCCTCCCTCCGACAAGTGCATAGAGCTGTTAAGAGCTGCAGCGGTGAGTCTCGGCATTCACTTTCGCCACTCCGAATTTGAGGTAGCGATAGGCGTAGCCGTGCTTCAGGGTGCTACCTTTCTCTATCAGCCTGTGGGGGTTCTCAAATTTCTCCCTGTGCTTACGCAGACGTTTGCTTCGAATCTTGGCGGCACCGATGGGAAGCTTGTGCTAGCCCCATACCTTCTCCTAAAGGATTCAGATGAAAAACCAAGCGAGTAAAAACTGTTCAAGCTCATTAAGTAATAATATCGTGTAAATTTTAATTTACATTTTTATATTTTTTTACACGGTACACCACTAAATAAAAATTGACAAAAAACGGCATTCTGCTATCATTATTTTGCGGCGTGCCGTTTTTTTGTCTTTTTTTGTTTTTTTGCCCCGCTCTTCCTATTATTGTTACACATATAAAGCTATCTTTTTGGCAAATTAAATCTGTAACGAAAATGCACCGAAAATTTTAAAAAAAGGAGCAGCGTTACATTTTAACGCAAGGATGTAAGGGGTTAATTTATAATGAAGAAAAAACGCTGTGCCTTGACAGGCGCTTTACTTTTGTTTGCATTTTTATTCTCCCTTTTACCCGTTCACACTGCCTCGGCAGCAGAGGTACAAAGCACTGACGAGGCTTATACGTGTGCGGGCAAGGTCGGGGATATCGAGGTTTCATCAAGATTTTGGGAGCTTTTGTTTGGAAAGAAAAAGTCTGGTTATTCTACATCGAAAAACAATACGGGCGATGAGCTAATGCTCTGCCCCGGCGGAGACGTCTTCGGTGTAAAGATAGCACGTGAATGCGTAGCTGTTGCAGAGGCAGACGAGGAATGTACACTTAAATGCGGTGATATAATTATTTCCGTAGACGGCGAAAGAATACGTACACTTGGAGATATGAGAGAAATTATTGAAAAATCAAACGGCAAAACTCTGCGTGTTGTTGTCGAAAGACGTGGCGAACGCTTTGAAGCAGACGTCACGCCAAAAATTAAAGACGGATCATATAAAATCGGAGCTGTACTAAAAGACGGTGTTGCGGGAATCGGAACTGTCACCTACTTTGACCCTGCCACAGGTCAGTTCGGCGGTCTCGGTCACGGAATTTGCGACGCTTCGAGCGGCGAGGTGGTTAAGATGAATGAGGGCGTGGTTACAGGGGTCGTGCTTGGAGGAATTGACAAGAGTCACGTCGGCGACCCGGGCGAGCTTACAGGCATTCTCACAGACGAGGTGCTTGGCGAGCTTTACGCAAATACCAACGAGGGAGTATTCGGAAAACTCGACACGCCCCCCACCCAAGAGCGTACTGCTCTGCCCGTCGGTCATAAATGCGACGTCCACGAGGGTGATGCTATGATTTATTCAACCTTGAAAAACGGTTACAGAGCGGGCTACAAAATAAAAATCTTCGACGTAGATTACACCTCAACAGGGTCAAAGTCCTTTAAGGTAAAGGTCACCGACGACGTCTTAAAAAGCATCACGGGCGGCATCGTGCGAGGTATGTCGGGCAGCCCCATAATCCAGGACGGCAAGCTCGTCGGAGCTGTAACTCACGTAATGGTAGCCAACCCTACCGAGGGGTACGGGATATTTATTGAAAATATGCTGAATGCGGCTGAAAATCAGGTGCAGCCAAAAGCGGCATAATAAAGAATTTAAGGAAAATATATGAAAAAAGTTGTCCCTATTTGAACACACTCCACGAGTAAGTTTACATAGGGACAACAGTTTTTGTCCGATTTTTATGCGGTTTTGAGCGAAAAAGTGTTGTCCATATTATAACACACTGGTATTCCTTGGACAATTCCACCTTATACAACACCTATGTTATGGTGATGTGCATATCTATAAAATCACGAGAATACACACTTATTTCTTTATACAGTTTCTTAGGCACTCAATATTGTTGTGATAAATAAAATGCTTATATATCTTCATAAACTCCTTTGTATAGCCCGTTTTCTTTATACCATTGTTTGATTTGCTCATCATCGAATTCGCCGACCACATCCCACTCAAATTTACTATATCTGAATGATATTTTTCCAGGGTTTCCGCACTCTAAAAAATAAAATTCAAAAGTTCCGTTTTCAAGCTGATTGTTTTCCATTATCTCGGCATCTTCGTATCTGAAATCTTCGTAAAACTCGCATTCAACATTTTCAATACCATCAAATCTCAAGGTTAAAATAACACGGTCATTTACATCGTCGACAAATTCCTCTAACTCGTTAATGATATAGTGATATTTTCCAAGTCTTATAACAAACTCAACGGTGCTATTTATCCACTTGAAGCCATGAAGGCTTGCATCGTGCAAATTTATACTATCAGCCGCCTTGTTAAGCAAATCTAACAACTCTTTCTTTCTCATTGTAATCACCTCCTGAAGTTATACGTTTTGTCTTTCGGTGCTAAATGCGACTCCTCAGAGCCATCCGCACACACGTTTCCATATCTATCAATATATTTTTCCATCTCGCCAAGCTTTCTTCTTTCTTTAATGCTTTTAGCGTTTTCCCAGTGGTAGTGTTCATCTTCATATCGCCCTTTTTTGAACTCTTTGCTATCATAGCGAACCATCTGAGAAGTTGATTTGCGTTGGAATTCCCTGTGTTTTTTAGTCTTATCTTTCACATTAGTGGTTTCTCTCCACCCTTTTCGCATAAGAGTATCTGGATTTTCCGGCAGATACGAACCGCTATACACGCCATATCGCTTGCACCAATTATTATATTGTTGCTGACGTGCATCTTGTGGTCGCATTATCTTTTCAGAAATCGTTTTTGGCGGATTTTTCACTCTTTTATAATGCTCGGGCTTTTTAGAGTGCTTATATACCCACCGATTTACAAGTTTAAGCAATCTCATAAAATTATATCATCCTTTAGTGTTTTTGTCAATCTTTTTGATTGCAACTATATTGTATCACAAACAATTAAAGAATAATAGCACACAATTACATTCATACATTGTATTACACTTTCATACGCCAATTCTCATATTTTATTTAATATTTAGCATATATTATATTGAGTTTGCATTACATTTATGATATACTATGATTATGAGAGATAAATTTTACCCTAAAACAATGACTATCCGTGTTCCGAGCTTGTTAGCCAGGCTCCTGCCGGCAGAGGTTTCAAAAAGAAATTTCTTTAAGAAAAACGGACTTGGAAACGAAAACGAATTTTTTAACAAGATGCTTCCCAATATGCTCGCATATCGTGCCTATAAGAAAGGGTTTTTGCACGACTTTCTTGATAAAAATGTTAAAATGAGCATAACGGAAGGAATGCAAGAAAAAATACTCGACTTTTTAGCCGAGTCTTTTGATTATCTGTATTTTGATGAAAGTGAATACGCCTGCGATGACACTATAAACATTCGTTTTGACGTAAACAACGAAAATCTCTATGCAGAGCTTTTCTCACGCCTTGACAATATCGGTATCAAACGCAGCTCATATCTTCGCAACCTTATTCACGAATACTTCAATCAGTCCGAGTATCAAAAAGAGCGAATATGTTTTAATGACGAATATGGTGCACTTGCTGAAGCTGTATCGGAGGAAATTATAATTCAATTTAATTTTGATAAAAATACTGTTACGGCACTTGCCGCAGCACTTGAATATTCGGTAAAAAAAGAACACTGGTATTTATTGTATTTTATCAAAGATCAATTTGACAAGCTATATTCTGTTCCGCTATTCAAGATCAATAATATACTGCTCCGTTATAAATCGGATACTCTTCCCGGAGCTTTGGTATCTGAACAAATTAACACTTTGATTGAAAGCGGAGCGTTTGATAGCTCTGATAGTTTTACACTCGGAGGTGAATTCGATGCCTAAATCGCCGTTCTTAAAAAAGAACAAACCGACAAAAAGCATAACCGAATCAAACAGGAGAAAACAAAAATTCGCTATTTGGGATTATTATAAAAAGAAAAAATCAAAAATTGACACAAATCAGAAAACGCAAACGTAAATATTTGTTAAAACGTTGTCCTTTACCCATCAAGCTGCTGTCAGGCGGCTCCATCATCCGGGATAAAATGCGGCGTAAATCAAGTTGAAAATTGAAAATAAAATAACGGAAAAGGCAATATCATTCCGACTCACACTAAATCGGTTTGATATTGCCTCATTTTAATCAGTCAATTCGCTCGAACACCATAGTTGCTTGTATTTTATCACCGCCGAAGAAGCCCTTTGTTCCCGACGAGGTGGTTGAAATAGTATGCAATCTATAGCCCTTTGACGCTTGCTTGTTGATTTCGTTCTGCAAATTGGTAAGGCTGGTCGCACCCGACCCCGAGCCAAGGAACTTTTCTGTAAGCACTACCTGAATAACAACGTATTTTTCGTTATTACCTCCCATAGCCATGCCTGCAACGTCATCCCACATATTGTGTCCCTCCTTATAAAGTATACAGATTTTGTCTGCAATTTTATCATATCGCCTTTCCACCGTTTTGTCAACAAACGCTTATGTAAAAACGGCGAGCGTCCCTTGCTTTGCTCGCCGTTTTCCTCTTTTTGGTTATTTCATATACCGTCGGAGCTTTTCTATTGCTGATTTTTCAAGGCGGGAGACCTGGGCTTGGCTGATTCCGATTTCGTCGGCAATTTCCATTTGCGTGCGACCCTTAAAAAAGCGTCGCTTGATTATTCCAAGCTCCCTTTCTGTGAGCTTTTCCATAGCTTCTCCGAGGGTGATATTTTCCACCCACATATCCCCCGTGTCGCTTTCGTCAGCAAGCTTGTCGATGACGAACATTGCGTCCTCCCCGTCGCCGTACACCGAGTCGAAAATTGAAATCGGCTCAACTATTGCCTCCATTGCCTCGCCGACCTCACGCTCGGTGACACCGAGTATTTTAGCGATTTCGGGAATGGTTGCCTCCCTTTGCTCGTCTCTTGCTATCTGCTCCTTTGCACCGAGGGCACGGTATGCGAGGTCACGTATTCCACGGCTGACTCTTACTGAATTGTTGTCTCTTTGATAGCGGCGAAGCTCGCCTATAATCATCGGAACCGCATAAGTTGAAAAACGCACGTCAAGCTCGAGATTGAAATTGTCAATAGCCTTTATAAGTCCGATACAACCGACCTGAAACAAATCGTCGGCACTCTCACCCCTTGTATTAAAGCGGGAAACAACACTGAGTACTAGCCTGAGATTGCCCATAATCATTGCTTCTCTTGCAGCTGAGTCACCCGCCTTGCTTTTTCTTAATAAATCCTGTTTTTCCTCCTCTGTGAGAGTTTTCAGCTGCGAGGTATCCACACCGCAGATTTCCACCTTGTTCATTCTCATATAAGGAATTTTCGTCTTCTCCCTTTAAAAATCGTTCTTGCGGCCAAAATTTGCCGTATGACTTAAGTATTTACATTTTTAGACGAAAATAAACAAGAGAAGTGCGGTGGCGTGTTAAATTTTAGAAATTCAGGCGACTTTTTTCGAGCGGCGGTATATACGCTCTTTCAAGGAAAAATAAGAGTGTTGTTTTTCAAAAATAAAAGAACCATTTTTCAAAAAGGTCTTGACAAACTCTGCATCTTCTAGTAAAATATAGTAGGTCATTTCTTCTTTTATAAAAGGGAGTAGTTTGCGTACCAAAGCAAATGACAACTTTGGGTGCGTTGGAGTCAATCGTCAAAACATCGCACCGGTTGCATCCGGCGGCTTCATAAGCTTATGTTTAAAACGCGACTTTTAACAAGCACTTTTGTTGAATGTCTTTTTATTTTTTATTACATACGAAAGGAATTCTATGATGGAAAAATTAGGTAATCTTTTTGAGACGCTTGGCAATTTCCTCGCAGACGGAAACTGGAAGATGCTTCTGATGTGGATCATCGGCGGCGTTCTCATCTATCTTGCAATCAAGAAGCAGATGGAGCCGACGCTCTTACTTCCCATTGGCTTCGGTGCAATTCTTATGAACTTCCCCGGTGTTGTGGAGGTTGTATGCGGCGAGTGCGGCATAACGAACTCGACTTCGTTTTTCGAAAGCTTCAGGGATATGGCGTGCTGCCACTGCGGATATAAGGAATTAGCGTTAGAATACAGCGGCATAGCAGAGCCACTTCACGAGCTTTATAATGCCGGTATAGCAAACGAGCTGTTCCCCTTGATACTCTTTATAGGCATCGGAGCAATGATCGACTTCGGTCCGTTGCTCAACAACCCCAAGCTTATGCTCTTCGGTGCGGCGGCACAGTTCGGAATCTTCTTTACGCTTTCTATGGCATCTATGTTCTTCCCGAACCCCAACGACTATGCATCCATTGCAATAATCGGTGCTGCTGACGGTCCTACTTCCATTGTCGTTGCAAACGAGCTCGGCTCAAGCTACGTCGGAGCAATTACCGTTGCGGCGTACTCATATATGGCACTTGTGCCCATCATTCAGCCTCCTGTAATTAAGCTGCTCACGACGAAGAAGGAAAGACGCATACGTATGTCGTATAAGCAGTCCGACGTTTCAAAGACAACAAGAATTCTCTTCCCCATTATCATTTCCATTGTAGCTTGTATTTTCGCTCCCGGTGCCGGCTCGCTCATAGGATTCTTGATGTTCGGTAACCTCATTCGTGAGTGCGGAGTGCTCGAATCACTCTCTGAGACAGCGCAAAAGGTTCTTGCAAACCTCGTCACCCTATTCCTCGGCATCACCATAGCATTCAATATGTCAGCCGGTCAATTTCTCAACACGGGTACGCTCCTCATTATGGGTCTTGGACTTATCGCATTTATAGTAGACACCGCAGGAGGCGTCCTCTTTGCAAAGCTCTACAACGTATTTGCAACTATCTTCAAGTTTGAAAAAATCAACCCGATGATAGGTGCGGCAGGCATCTCAGCATTCCCGATGTCGGGAAGAATCGTTCACAAGATGGCACTGGAAGAGGACAACCAGAACTTCTTGCTTATGCACTCAATCGGTGTAAACGTTTCGGGTCAGATTGCCTCCGTCATTGCGGGTGCACTCATACTCGGAATCTACGGCGGTTAATATGACGGCAACGAAAGGAGAATAATATGTTATTTAATTTTCAGCCTTATAATTTCATCTCCAACCTCTCTGTTATGGGCGTTGGAATGATTGGAATATTTATGATTATTGCTATTATTATAGCAGCAACCTACGCCATTCGCTATACTACAAGCGGTATGGGCAAAAAGGACGACTAATCACTTAATATTTTTAAAAAAACTCGACACGCCCCTGAGGCGTGTCGAGTTTTTAAATTGTTTTTCGTTTTTTATTCCTCGTCTTGCGACTCTATTATTTCGTGCTCCAAGGCGGATTCACTTTCCGCTTCGTCTTTGCTTTCAGAATCACCAAGCGGAACTGATGCGTCTTCTGGCAAGGAATTTTCGCCCGCCTCCTCAGCTGCCTTGGCGGGAGCTTCTTTCATTATGCGGAAGCGATAGTAATCACTACCCGTATTCCAATAAAGTCCATCTGTAAAGGAAACGTAATTAAGCTTGAATACACCGAAGCCCGCAGTGTCGGGAAGTATTATTGCGTACTCGTCAAGAATAGTCTCTTCACTCGCAAGCTTGCACTCAAAGTCCTCGCACTTTATAGTGCCGAGAGTTCTCTTGTCCTCGTCTGCGAGAATGACGCTAAAAGTGAATCCCGAGACCTCAAGCGGCGAGCGGTTTTTAAGGGTGAGTCTTAAAAGTCTGCGACCCGAAACCGCATCGTCGTAAATCTCGGCGGATTTAAGAACAACGGGATTGTCAGGCGCATCATTAAATCTTGCGTTACAAACCGATTTAAAGCGTACGTCGTCCGTGATACCCTTTTCAAATATACCAAGCATATTCAATTCAAGCGAAGCGAATGCTTCTTCAAAGGCAATTTCCTCGTTATTTTCAACACGGGTGGGGGTGTCGGTCACACCTTCATCATCGGAATTAGCCTCAGCGAGAAGTTCTGCAAGACCCTCCGGAGTTGCAGCCTTTGCCATAATTTCCTTACGCTCCTCGGGAGGAAGCTCGGGACACGCCTCGTTATACTTATTCGTTACGACCATTATAATGGAAACCGCCGCAATGGAAAATCCTGTGGAAACAAAAGCGGCAAAGGAGGTGAAAATTCCGAACACGCCAACAGAAGCATACACGATAACAAGAACGGCTACGTACTTAGGATAGCTTGCGAGATTTTTGTTCAAATTCGCAGTCTTTGAGAACGAACGTGCAACAAGCCCCAGCTTCAAGAAAAGGAGAATAAGCGCTGCAACAATCAACAAAAGAATCAAAACAAAGATAATACCTACAATAAATGCCATTCCAAAGCCGCCAATTCCGATAACTCCCATTACAAAGGTAGCTATAAGCCCCACAAGACCTGCAAATCCAAGAAGCCCAACGGTTATGAAATTATATACGGAAAAAAGAGTGAAGCCGATTGATATAAGAGAATATTTCTTCTTCCTTGCACCTGCAAAAAGGAGCCATATTCCCGTTATAAAAATAGCATTCAATGAAAGCGAAAGCAGTCCTGCGAGAAAGCCCATCACTATTGCCCCCATACCGCCATACGAGCCTGCACCGACAAATAGTGAAAAAAAGACTGAAATGCTGATGAAAATAGATGCAATCAAGAAAAGGCGGGATGAAAAAAGCTCATACATAGCCTTGCGTGGTTTCTGTGTCATTTTAAAAGACCCTCCGTTGTATTATTAAACTGTTTTTAAAGCGGCTTGCCGTCGTTTGTAAAGAGCGGCAGCTTTTCAAGGTAAATTATATCATCTCTGTCGGCAGCCTCGCCCTCGGCAAGCACAGCCATCTTTCCGACTACGGTGCCTCCCGCACGGTTTACAAGATTTTCAAGCGAGGCAAGCGAGCCTCCCGTGCTTATAACGTCATCAACGATAAGCACACGCTTGCCATTCATAAACTCTGCATCGTCACCGTCTATATAAAGCGTTTGCGACTGTGCGGTGGTGATGGACTTTGTAGTGCATTCCACGACGTCCCTCATATAGAGCTTCACCGACTTTCTTGCAAGAAGATAGCGGTTTCTGCCCGACAGGCGGCACATTGCATAAACAAGGGGAATGCCCTTGGACTCCGCCGTAATCATCACGTCGTGCTCCGGTGCCCTTGCAAGAAGTGCCTCCGCACACCTTTCGGTCAATTCAACGTCGCCAAAGAGGACGAACGCCGCAATGTCAAGGTCCTTTGTAAGCGGGCAGAGCGGAAGCTCACGCTCCACGCCTGCGATATTCATTTTGTATACCATAATGCCTCACTCCTTATAACATATTATATAAAAATAGTATACAACAAAACTTCCGCTTTTTCAAGAGGTGTACCCATAAAAAGCGGAAGAAAAATACGTTTTTATACCTTATGCGTAAAAGTCGTGATTTCCAATGGAGAAAAGATACGGTCTTGAAGCGGGAATCCACAAGGAGCTGGAAGCCTCGGGACGCAAAAAGAAAAGTGCTCCGTTTCCTACTCTTGTGCCCTCAAGACATATTTTTGCGGCAAGCATACAGTTGTACGTTGGAGTATTGTAAATCGAGCCGTCCAAAATGGGGCTGAACTGCACGCCGTATCTTCTGTCGAATATGACACCGTAGATAGTGTTAGGGTAAGCTTTTGAGAAAACTCTGTTCATTACCACGCTTCCTACGGCAATTTGACCGAGAAGCGGCTCGCCACGGCTCTCTGCACTTATTATTCTCGACAGCCAAAGCACCTCATCGGACCGATAAAAGCTCGATGCGTGACGGAGCGGTGAGTAAGTCCCCGATACGGCAACCGTGCCACCGCCCCCTCTCGTATACTTAAGACCAAAAGCCTTCATAACGGCAGAAATGGGGACGTACATTCGTCCGTCACTCATAATCACGGAATTCTGACCCGTAAAAAGCGGGCGGTCATTTGCGTACGTCACGTACGTTCCGTCGCTGACAGTTATGTAAATTCCCTGTGCAGAAACCGTGAGCGTACGTGTCAGCGAGTTGTAAGAAACCGATGCACCAACCCTCTCGGAAAACGCCCGCATAGGCAAGTAGAGCGAGCCGTTAATAAGAAGTGCCTTGCCAGCTACGCTCTTTCCCCAAAGAGTAATAGGATACGAGGTATAGCTCCCCACGTTGCGAGACTTCACCGGTGTCAGCGTCGGAGAAACGCTCTCTATCGTTCGTGTAGCATCCTCGTCGCTCCCAGCTCTTGCCGCACGGACGGGAACAGCCGTGACAAGGAGCAACGCAAGAAGCAAAAGAACCACGCCTATATGTCTGCCAAGAGGAAAGAAAAATCTTTTTTTTCTCTTCATTTTTTCACCTCCTTTTTCTTTTATTCAAGCTACAGTTTTACTCTGTACCTACGAGGAAATTATACCATATTTTATAGTTTTATTCAATACAAAATCCTTGGATATAGAGTGAAAATCTACCATTTTACCACAAGTTTTACCATCACGGTCTTTATTTTGTACCAAAAAAGAGGTGTCTCATTAAGAATCCGATAATAACAAGGCAAAAAGAGGGAAAATGCAGTGAGATTTATAATTTCGGCGGATTCTTAATGAGAACACAACGTGGGCGAGGGGATTTAGAGGGTAAACCGTCGCCTGACGAGCGTGAGGTGTACAAAAGGGTACACCGAGCGAGGAAACGGCGATAGAATAAAAACCTGATTTGAATGTAATTTAAATGGAGAAAACAGCAGGTTTTCAACCTCAAAATCAATGAAATAAGCAAAAAACAAAAGTGGAGGCACCGTTTACAATGTCTCCACTCTTTTTTTATCAGGTTTCCTCTGAATGCGAAAGCCTATTTCGCTTTTGCTTTTTGCCTACAAGGTTTTTAATTAAAGTCCGAATGTATCACGCAAATATTCTCTTGAAATTCTTGCAGCCTCAATTTCATCAAGCTCATAGGTATCGTCCTGCTCAACTATAACGACCTCTGTGCCGCATTCCTCACACGCCTCAAGAATGCTCCTTATATCCTGTCTTCCCTGACCGAGAGGACGGAATTCAAAGCCGTTGTCCTCACCCTCACTTTTTATTTCGTTTCCGTATGTGTCTATAAGAGCATACGCCGGTCCGCCCTTGAGTCTTTTTGCAACGAAGTCCTTAAGGTGAACTATTTCTACTCTGCCACAAAACTCTCTAATCTTGTCAGCAGGATTGATGCCTGCATACTGTACCCAGCAGGTGTCAAGCTCGGGGTCAATTTTTTCAGGAGCAATGTCCTCGAAGATATAATCGTGCAAATACTTTCCGTCATACTTTTCAAACTCAAAGTCGTGGTTGTGATAAGCAAGCTTCATTCCACGCTTTACAAGCACGTCGCCGATTTTGTTGAATCTTTCCTTAGTGTTTTCCCACTCGGGTGAGCCGGCAAGCAGCTCCTTGCTGTACCAGGGAATTACCGAGTACTTTGCACCGATTGCCTTGATGAAATCTGCCGCTGCCTCGGGACTCTCGTCGTAAAAATCAAGCCCCTGATGGACGGATATGCACTTAAGACCAAGCCGGTCAATAATTGACCTGATCTCTTCTGCACTTCTGCCATAATAGCCTGCAAACTCAACGTACTCGTATCCGAGGTCCTTCACTGCTTTAAGAGTTCCCTCAAAATCACGCTCCATAGACCTTCTAAGACCGTAGAGCTGAATTCCAATCTTAAATTTTTTCATTTTTCTTCACCTTTCCTTTATTAAATCTCGGGGAATTCTATATATGACGTCTCCCTAGAGAAATGAGACTCGTAACGTAAAACGCCATACTTGCTTTCACCGCTGTTTTCGATACCGTGCTTTTTTCATACCTATCTTAATATTACCATAACATATTATCTTGTTAAAATCAAGATTTTTATTTATATTTTCAAGAAAAAATCGATACCAGCGGCAAAACGAACCCCTCCCCCTCTTCTGAGGAGATGTCGCAGGCAATGATTCTTGAGCGATATACTATCAAATTAGCATAAACCCCTGTTTTTGCGTCCTTGTAATTCGTTA
The DNA here is from genome assembly GCA_045655765.1 of Eubacteriales bacterium. Classification (GTDB taxonomy): domain Bacteria; phylum Bacillota; class Clostridia; order Oscillospirales; family CAG-272; genus UBA1740. The sequence continues at coordinate 25,073 of JAZOQA010000049.1, forward strand.
TTTCGTATGTATATCTTGTAACCTTTTTTCCTTTGTATTTTTCAAGATCAAGCCCTTGCTTCTTCTGTATTTCGTTATATTCGGAAACAACTCTGTCAAACTCCTTAGGCACGGAAAACGATTCCTTTTTCTCCGTCTGCTCCTTTAGCTTATATCCCTGTGCTTCAATGAAAGCACGGCGTGCCGCCTCATCCTCAATGCCGTCAAACCTAATACTGCCCCCCGCCGCAGTGGGAACGCTCTCGCCTCCGAGTCCTACAGCAAGCACAAGCCCAAGTATACAAATCGCAACGACCGAAAAAAACCTGACGGTTGATGCCCTGACAGAACAAATAAACATAGAAAAAAGTCCTCCGAAATTATTTTCTTTTTACCGTTTCTATTTATTTATATTCGTCTAATCCGGCTGATTATGCACGAAAAATTAAAAAGCACCCCGTTTTTTTACACGGGGTGCTCTCCTTTAGGGTGCATTCACACCCATCTTATTCTCAGTGGTTGCAGCAGCAACAGAAGACCACGATTATAGCGAGAATTATGATCCAAGTGCAGTTGTCATCAAAGATGTGGCAAAGACAGTTATTCATTATGTTCTCCTTCAAAGATGCTTTTTCGGTGTTTTTCTGACACCGTACATTAACATCTTATGAGTGAAGAAAAAATGTGTTACAACTGATTTTATCAAAACATTTTTCTAATTGAATGAAAAGACCGCTTTTCCGTCCTTAAGTACCAGCCTTGCACTGAACGACTTTCCGTTTTTGGAAATGAAGCCGTATAGCTTTTCCGTCGATTTTTCTGCGAGCAGACGTCTTACGGACGCAATAGGTATATCTCTTTTGCATATATTTATTCCAACCTTGAACTCGCATCCGTCGGTATATCCCATACAGCCGTAGCTCTGCTTGCCTCTGACGACGTGCTTGCCGCATACGGGGCATTCTCCGACGATTTCTCCGTATTTGCCCGTATCGGCAGTGACGGGCTTGGGCATATTGGGACGGCGAGAGAAGATTTCGGAAATCTCCGCCTCAGCGAGCTTAACGCTGTCGTCTATTGTCATCTCGCCTCTGTAAACCTTTTTCAAGGCCTTTCCAAGCTCGCTCGTCTTATATTTGTCCATATTAATGCATAGGCGGTCTATAGACTGCACCAGATGCTCGCCTCCGGGCAAAACAGAATAAACATCCTTTTTAAGCATTATATATCCGCTCTTCTTTGCGTTGTCTATAATTCCCGTCCTCGTCGCCTCCGTACCAAGCTCCAAGCCCTCGAATATAGCACGGTAGTCATCGGCATCGTCAACCTCGCCAAGGTCCTCAAGCTCCTTTGCTCTTGCCTTGTCGTCCTTAAAAGGGTTTTTTAAGTAATTGTTGAGAGTTTCAATGGTATAATGCTTCGGCGGTGTCGTCTGTCGTTCAAGAGGCTTGAAGTCAATATTCACCGCATCACCTACGGCAAGAGGAGGCAAAAGCTTATCCTTTTGGTTGTAATCGTCGTATTTCGTCCAGCCCGGCTCAAGGATTACAGTGCCCTTGAGTGAAAACTCCTCAATTTCACCCACCTTGATTTTGATTTCGCTTTTTTCAGCTACGCATTCCTCCGCACAAAAGACTGCAACAAAACGGCGGAATACTGTGGAATAAACCTTTTTTTCATCCTCCGAAAGCCTGTCAGCAGCGGGAATTTTATAGGTCGGAGTCAGTGCGGAATGCGACTCAATTTTCGAGTCGTCAAAAATGTATTTTGAGTCACGGAATTTGACGGGATATCCAAGACGGGCGACGTTTGCAATTATCGACTTTACCTTATCCTTTTCAGCTGTAGCAAGATATTCGGAGTTTGTTCTCGGATAAGTGAGGTAGCCGTCCTCGTAGAGCTTTTGAACTATTTTCAAGCTCGTCTCCATTGACATCTTATATTTTCTGCCAAGGAGGTTTTGAAGGGTTGAGAGCGAAAAGAGCTTGCCGGGTAAAATTTTATCCTTTTTACTCGTCGCAGCAGTGACTGTCGCTCCCGTGTCATTATATAGCCTTGCCGTTTGCTCAGCTTTTAAAAGCTCGTCTTTTGTAAACTTTAGTTTACTTGTAAGCTCAATAGTTTCACCACGGGTGTCGGCTTTGCTATTGATTACATAGTAAAGCTCGGGCTTAAAATTGCGGATTTCCATATCACGCTCGTAAATAGCGCGTACAATCGGAACTATAACTCTGCCTACACGAAGCAGCTTTCCTGTCAGAATAGTGGCATACCGTGTTAAATTTACGCCGTAAAGCCAATCTATATAGGTACGTGCAAAGCCCTCGTCGGCAAGGTGGTCGTATTCCGCCTCATCCTTCATATCGGCAAGTGCCGAACGTACCGTCTCGGGTGTCTGGTCGGGAAGCCAAAGACGCTTGAAGCTCTTTTTGGTTTTAAGTGCGTTTTCTACACAAAGACGCACTATAATTTCTCCCTCTCTGTCTGCGTCTCCCGCATTCACTATAGTGTCTACGTCGGATCGGTTGCAGAGAGCTTCTATGATTTTAAACTGTTTCTTTACCCCCGAGTCAACAGTTTTCTTGCCGTCGGCCTTTTTAAGCTCAAATTTGAATTTCTCGGGAAAGCACGGAAGCCCCTCCAAGGTCCAGCGTCCTGTGTCCGTACCCGTGTAGCTTTCTATGTCGGCAAGAGAGAATAAATGACCGAACGCCCAAGAGACAATATAAGTTGAGCCTATAAAAAAGCCCTCCCGCTTTGATAGCTTGTCAGCGTTTCCGATTCCCGCAACAATATTACGTGCAAGACTCGGCTTTTCAGCAATTATAAGAATCATACCGTCCGTCACTCCTCTCCTATAAAATACAGTTGAATTGGCGTGTTTTATATTTTATCATATTTTTATTAAAATTTCCACACTAAAATATATTTTTTACAGACTTTGTGAAAAGTATATAAAAACACAGAGGAATATTTGGATATATGGTATAAGGCATTTTCGTGTGTTCCATCTTGCATTATCCTCACTTTTATGGTAAAATTACAGTAAGAACTCAAGAAAAGAAAGAGACGGATATGGCAAAGCTTTACTTTAAATACGGAGCTATGGGTTCATCAAAAACAGCCCAAGCACTTACTACAAAATTCAATTATGAGGAGCGTGGAATGAAGGTTTGGCTCATCAAGCCAAAAGCCGACACACGTGACGGTGAGGGAATGCTTTGCTCACGCATCGGTCTGTCTTCTCCTTGCGAAATGATTGACGGGGATGCGGATGTATACGAGCTTTTTAAAAGCCGTTGTGGCGAGTGCGACGTGATTATAAGCGACGAGTGTCAGTTTTTCACACAGAAGCAAATTGACGAAATGCGTGCTGTGGTTGATGAATTTGACGTGCCGGTAATATGCTTCGGCTTGCGTACGGATTTTAAGACCAAGCTCTTCCCTGGGTCGGCAAGGCTCTTTGAGATAGCGGATTCGATTGCTGAAATAAAGACCATTTGCGACTGTGGAAGCAAGGCGACGGTCAACGCCAGATTTGATGCTCGTGGCAAGCTTATGACTCACGGAACGCAAGTAGTCATAGGCGGCAACGAAAGATATCTTGCTATGTGCCACAAATGCTACTCCGAAAGACTGAAAAAGGAGCGTGATGAAAAATGACGGATTTAAAAAGAATACTCCAAGCGTGCGACCATACCCTGCTTGACAGATGTGCTACAAAGGAGGACGTGCTTCGTCTCGTTGACGAGGGCATAAAATACGGCACAGCGTCGGTATGTATACCCCCGTGTTACGTAAAAGTGGCAAGCGAGCACGCAAAGGGCGGTGTCAAAATCTGCACCGTAGTCGGCTTTCCAAACGGGTATTCGACAAAACAGGTAAAGGCACACGAGGCAAGCCTTGCCGTGTTAGACGGAGCAGATGAGATAGACACGGTCATAAATTTAGGGCAAGTCAAGGCGGGCAGATTTTCCGACGTTCTTGACGAGATAAATTTCATAAAATCAAAAATAAACGGCAAGATTTTAAAGGTTATTATTGAGACCTGTCTTCTTTCAGAGGACGAAAAAACAGAGCTATGTAAGACTGTTTCCCTCTCCGATGCGGATTTTATAAAAACCTCAACGGGATTTTCCACAGGCGGTGCTACGCTCGAGGACGTCAGGCTTATGGCAAGGCATATAAAAAACGGAAAGAAAATAAAGGCCTCAGGCGGAATTTCCTCGCTCGAGGACGCAGAAGCACTTCTTAACGCAGGCGCTGACCGGCTCGGAACGTCAAAAATCGTCAAGCTTGCAAAATCACAGCTTCCAGACAGCAATAAATATTAAGGAGAAAAGATATGAAAAACAGCTACACCCCTCATATAAAGGCAAGCGTAGGAGATTTTGCAAAAACCGTGCTTATGCCGGGTGACCCGCTTCGTTCACGCTTTATTGCAGAAAATTTCCTTGAAAGTGCCACTCTTGTCAACGACGTGCGAGGAATTCAAGGCTATACGGGCTATTACAAGGGGCAAAGAGTTTCGGTTATGGCAAGCGGAATGGGTATGCCCTCAATAGGCATTTACTCATACGAGCTTTACAATTTCTTTGAGGTTGAGAACATAATCAGGGTGGGGTCGATAGGAGGCATTGCGGAGGACGTAAAGCTCCGTGACGTAGTTTTCGGTATGAGTGCATCGACCACCTCTAATTTTGCGGTGCAGTTCGGTCTTGAGGGAACGTTTGCACCGACGGCAGACTACACGCTCCTAAAAATTGCAATAGAAGAGGGCGAAAAAATCGGAGCAAGCTGCAAGGTCGGCGGCATTCTCTCATCCGATATTTTTTACAATGCTGACCCAAGTGCCGCAAAAAGATGGCAGAGCCTTGGGGTGCTCGGCGTTGAAATGGAGGCGGCGGCACTTTATATGAACGCCGCAAAGGCTAAAAAGCGCGCACTTGCAATTTGCACGGTCTCCGACCACCTATTCACAGGAGAGAGCCTTTCGTCCGACGAGCGTCAGAACTCATTTACGCAAATGATAAAAATAGCCCTGAACACAGCGCTAAGGCTTGAAAAATGAAAAGGCACGTTATACTAATAGTCCTCGATTCATTCGGCATAGGTGCCGCCCCCGATGCAAGGCTCTTTGGCGATGAGGGGTGCTCTACTCTTGAGAGTCTTCAAAGAACGGGAAAGCTCGAAATTCCCAATATGATAAAAATGGGGCTTGGTAACATCGACGGGGTTTCGTGCCTGCCAAAGAAACAAAGCCCCACCGCCTCATACGGTCGCCTTGAGGAGGTGAGCCAAGGCAAGGATACCACCGTCGGTCACTGGGAAATTGCAGGTTTAATTTCACACGCCCCCCAGCCAACGTACAAAGACGGCTTCCCCGCTTCCGTTATAGACGCCTTTGTGGCTGCAACGGGCAGAGGCGTGCTTTGCAACAAGCCATATTCCGGCACAGACGTCATACGTGACTTTGGCGACGAGCATTTGAGGACGGGCAAGCTGATAGTCTACACCTCACAGGACAGCGTATTTCAGATCGCCGCACACGAGGAATGCGTACCACCAGAAAAACTCTACGAATACTGCCTTGCCGCACGAAAAATTCTCTCGGGGGAGCATTCCGTCGGCAGGGTCATAGCACGCCCGTTCATCGGAGAGTGCGGTGAGTACAAAAGGACGGCAAACCGCAGAGATTTTTCACTCTTGCCCAGCGGGGAAACTATGCTCGATAAAATCAAAGCCTCGGGTAAGGACGTAATCTCGGTTGGCAAAATTTCTGACATCTTTGCGGGGTCCGGAATTACAGAAAGCCACCCCACGCACAGCAACGAAGAGGGTATGCAAGTCACGTCTATGCTTGCTGAGGGTGATTTTTCAGGTCTTTTGTTCGTGAACCTCGTTGACTTTGACTCACAGTACGGACACAGGCAGGACGCTCTTGGCTATGCTTTGGCTATGTCGGAGTTTGACCGGTGGCTCGGAGAATTTCTACAAAAGTTAAAAGAAGACGATTTGCTCATCATCACGGCAGATCACGGATGCGACCCCTCGGACACGTCAACCGACCACACAAGAGAGTATACACCGCTTCTTGTTTTCGACGGAAAGGCGAGTAAAAATCTCGGAACAAAAAGGGGATTTTACAATATCGCAAGGCTGGTCACAGAGGCACTGGGTGTCGATTTTCATATTCCCGACTAATACTGCCGAAAAACGAGTGAAATCAAGTATTTTTACACTCGTTTTTCTTTGTTTTTCGCCCAATTTTTGTTAAATTATTAACTTTTTAAAATAGGGTTGATTTTTAACTTTTCCTATGATATTATTTATAATGATGTTATTTATAATTATGTAGAAATTTCAGCTTTTTCGGAGGCACGCTTGTGAGGTACGGAAAATTCGTAAGTGCAGTGTATATAATAAATATTGTTATACAGTCGTTTTTCTCCCTTGCCTGCCCTATGGGGCTTGGTTTTCTTATAGCGTGGCTACTTGTGTCAAGGCTCGAGGCACCGACCTTCCTTTATCCAATTTTCATAGTGCTTGGTGCCCTTGTCGGACTTTATTCTATGGTAAGGTTCATTCTTGATGCTATGACGGCAGTAGAACGGCTTGAAAGAGCAAATATGAAAAAGATAAAAGAAAAGAAAAAAGCACAAAAAGACCAAGAGGAATCGCAAAAATGAACAGAAAATCCAATTTGTTTGAAATATTGTTGATATTGATGGGTGAGTTTGTTGTTTGCTTGATAACAGCCGGGGTATATCTCGTAATTGAGCTTGCAGCCGACAACAACGCATTTACCTTTAAGGTTATTACAGGACTGCTCCTCGGCACAGCAGTGGTAATACTCAATTATCTTTTCCTCACACTTTCGGTAAACAGAGCGATAAAAAAGGTTATGGCACTGCGTCCCGAGGGCGAGATGACGGAAGAGGAGATTGTTGAATTTGCAAATAAAAATCAGGTAACAATAAAGAATGCGGCAACTCTTTCATATATTGTAAGGACACTTTCAATGCTTGCCACGTTTATCCTGGTGTTCGTCTTTTTGGACGAATACTTTGCAGTTGTTGCGACGGTTGTTCCTCTCTTAGCATTCAGACCTATTATAATGGTTAGCGAATTTTTCAGAAAGAGGTGGTCTTGATAAATGGATCTTTCGGTAAACGGCCCTAAGGTATATTTGCGAATAACGAAGCTGTTTGACAGCCTTGGCGGTATGTTTGGCAATTTTATAACACAAACAACCGTAACACTTTTCGTCGCTACAATATTGCTTATCGTTATCGCACTTTTGGTCACAAAAAAGCTCACTAAGCGACCGGGACGTTTTCAGGTTATTGTAGAGAAGCTTGTATCGATGCTTTACGGACTTGTTGAAAGCACAATGGGTAAGCATAATTTAAAGTTTGCTCCCTACATCGGCACACTTTTCCTCTCTTCTATCTTCTGTACCCTTTTGGGAATGACGCAGGTTTTTCGTTCCGCAACGGCAGACCTCTCGGTCACTCTCGCCTGGGCAGTTGTGACGACGGGTATGGTTTGGTACAACAATATTAAAAATTTTGGATTTGGAACATGGCTTAAGGGCTTTACGGAGCCTATTGTTGTAATGACTCCGATGAATATCGTCTCCGAAATTGCAACCCCTGTATCTATGGCGTTCCGTCATTTTGGAAACGTTGCAGGCGGCTC
>JAZOQA010000050.1:0-19271 GCA_045655765.1 Eubacteriales bacterium
GGAAAAATCGAGATAGAGATAAGCGGAGTAAAACTCCTTGTTGATTTGCTCGTTTAAGAGCTTGTGAACCTTTTCATTTAACACGGGGTGTGTCCTCCTTTAAATTTCAGCCTTCCAAAGGCCGTGAAGATTGCAGTATGCGTAAGCTGCGAGTGCTGATTCATCGGTAAGTGTGAAAGTAGCACGAGGCTCATCTTCCGGGGTCAGCTCCTTGCGGTAAATGCCCTTATCTGTTACAAGACTAACCCAAAGAATGCTATGCTCCTTTGTCATCGGGTGAAGCACGGAGCCTACTGTGACTGTGACGAGATTTCCCTCTACATTTACTTCGGGAATGTGTTTTTCACGGCTTGCTTCGGTTGTGCCAGCCACAAGCTCGGTCATCTTCTGTCCGCAACAAACGGGAGTTACACCCGAATCGTGAATCTTTTCAATAAGGTTGCCGCAAAGATTGCAGATGTAAAATTTTGTGTCTTTCATAGTTAATTTCCTCCAAAAATAATATTTTAAAATGCTTTAATTGATTTTTTCAAAGTCCACAGCTCCGTGCTTGCAAATGGGGCATTCAAAGTCGTCGGGCAAAACCTCCTCACCGTAAACGTAGCCGCACACCTTACATACCCAGCCGCTTTTACCATCTGTTTTAGGCTTCGGCTTCACGTTGTTTTGATAATAAGTATACGTCATCGTTTCACGGTCCGATATAACTCTCGCCTCTGTCACAGAGCAGATGAACATTCCGTGAGTGTCAAGGTCCACGTAGTCTTCAACCTGAAGCGACATAAAGGAATTTATGTGTCTTGGCAAAAATACAAGTCCGTTGTCCGAGCGAAGCGGCTGACATCCCTCAAACTTGTCAACGTTACGCCCGCTGACAAAGCCGAATTTTTCAAACACCGCAAAGGGTGCGTCAACCGTCAGGCAGTTTATGTTCATCTTGCCTGTCTGCTTTATTACGTGATGAGAATAATTTTGCTTATTTATTGTAACCGCTATTCTGTTCGGTGTATTTGTGACTTGAGTTACGGTATTCACGATAAGACCGTTGTCACGTCTTCCGTCATTCGAGGTTACGACGTAAAGACCGTAGCCTATGTTGAAAAGGGCGGACAGATCGTTTTTGTTTGCCGTTTCATCCTGCCTTGCAAGATATTCACGGCACATTTCCTCGACAAGAGAGTCTATTTGCTTGCGGTTTTCTTCGTTCATAGCGGAGAGAATCTTCACCGTAGCTTCGGTGAACACAATTCCCTGCAAGCCCTCAAGCATAGAACGCATCACCTTTGCGGCAAGAGGCACCCAGCTTCCGTTTTCAATCAAGGCAACGGTGCGGTTTTTAAAGCCTCTTTCGGTCAGGTGGTGAATAAAATTATGCATAGGCGGGAAGATGCCTGCATTGTAGGTGGTGGTTGCAAGGACGAGCTTTGAATAACGGAACGCATCGGACACCGCCTCTGCCATATCGCACCTTGAAAGGTCGTGAAGCACTACTGCGGGAGCTCCGCTTGCTTTAAGCTTTTCCGCAAGGGTTAAAACCGCCTTTTTGGTGTTTCCGTAAACCGAGGTATAAGCGATTACTATTCCGTCGTCCTCGGGCTGATAGCTCGACCAGGTGTTGTAAAGTCCGAGGTAATAGCCGAGGTTTTCTTTAAGAACAGGACCGTGCAAGGGGCAGATTATTTCGATGTCAAGCCCTGCCGCCTTTTTGAGGAGAGCTTGAACCTGGGCACCGTACTTTCCAACGATGCCGATGTAATAGCGTCTTGCCTCGTCCTGCCACGGCTCATCACAGTCGAGGGCCCCGAACTTTCCGAATCCGTCAGCGGAGAATAAAATTTTGTCGGTCGAGTCATAAGTAACAATAACCTCGGGCCAATGAACCATAGGTGCGGTGACAAACGTCAGATTATGCTTTCCGAGCGAAAGCGTGCTTCCCTCGCCTACTGTGATTTTCTTCTCGGCAAAGCCTGCACCGAAGAAGTTATCCATCATTGTAAACGCCTTTTGCGAGGCTACGATGCTTGCATTCGGATACGCCCTTATAAAGCTTACTATATTTGCGGAGTGGTCAGGCTCCATATGCTGTACTATAAGATAATCAGGCTCTCTTTTTCCGAGTACGTTTTGCAAGTTGTCGAGCCACTCGTGTGTAAAAGCCACATCAACGGTGTCAAGCACGGCAATCTTTTCATCAAGTATTACGTAAGAGTTGTACGACATTCCGTGAGGAACGTAATACTGACCCTCAAAAAGATCTATTTTATGATCGTTTACTCCTATATATTTTACATCACTTGTAATCTTCATTTCATCTTCCTCTTTAGATTTATGTAATCAGTCTATTATTCTTCCGTCGGTTGATATTGTCACAACCTGCCAGGGTATGAACTTGCCGCTCTCCCTCAGTGCCTGCTTTGCCGCATTTTCAAGTCCGCCGCAGCAGGGGACCTCCATACGCACTATTTTTACGCTCTTTACGTTATTGCTTTTGATTATCGCCCCAAGCTTTTCGGAATAATCGCAGGCATCAAGCTTCGGGCAGCCGATGAGCGTGACCGAGCCTCGCATAAAATCGGAGTGAAGGCTTGCATAAGCATACGCTGTACAATCCGCCGCAATCAAAAGATTCGCTCCGTCGAAATAGGGTGCGTTGGTGGGCACAAGCTTAATCTGACAGGGCCACTGCATCAGCTGGCTGGTTGATGAAGACCGCACAGCGGGTCCCGATGTCTTTCTTTCAATAGTCCGTGCCGCTGTGCCCGGACATACACCCGACGCTTTGGAGATACAGACCGCCTCGCTGTTATATTCGGGAGCCTCCCTTTCCTCAAAGGTAATCGCACCCACAGGGCATACGGGCAAGCAGTCACCGAAGCCGTCGCAAAAATCCTCACGTAAGAGGGTCGCCTTGCCGTTTACCATTGCTATTGCACCCTCGTGGCAGGCCGTGGCACACTTGCCGCAGCCGTTGCATTTTTCTTTATCTATTTTTATTATTTTTCTAATCATATATTCTCCTTTTTAAAAGCACCTCTGGCATTTGCAATCCTCGGCACCGTCGCCTCGGTAGCAAAGCTCGTTCGGGCATTGATTCGTTTCAAAGAACGTCTTAATGTTACTGACAGTCGTTTCTGCAATATTCGAAAGAGCATCCTCGGTTAAAAACGCCTGATGTGAGGTCACTATAACGTTGGGCATTGAAATAAGCCTTGCAAGCACGTCGTCATCAAGAATGTGCCCTGAAAAGTCCTCGAAGAAGAAATCCGACTCCTCCTCGTATACGTCGAGGCAAGCTGCACCGACCTTGCGTGATTTTATTCCCTCGAGAAGTGCTTCTGCATCAACGAGGGCACCTCTTGACGTATTTATAATCACAACGCCTCGCTTGCACTTGGAGATAGCCTCCCTTCCTATAATGTGATAGGTTTGTTCCGTTAAGGGGCAATGCAAGGATATAATATCGCTCCTCTTGAAAATTTCGTCGAGGGTTACGTAATCTACACGTCCGCTGTTTTTAAGCTCATCTGACGGATATTTGTCATAAGCGAGCACCCTCATTCCGAAGCCACGGCAAATGTCGATGAACACTCTGCCTATCTTGCCCGTTCCTATAACTCCCACCGTCTTGCCAAAAAGGTCGAAGCCCGTCATTCCCGAAAGGCTGAAATTGAAGTCCCTTGTGCGAATATAAGCCTTGTGTATTCTGCGAATTGAGGTAAGAAGCATTGCCACAGCGTGCTCTGCAACTGCGTAGGGCGAATATGCAGGAACCCTCAAAACGTGAATCTTGCCAAAGGCATATTTCATATCAACGTTGTTAAAGCCCGCACAGCGAAGTGCCACAACTCTGACGCCAAGCTCACAAAGGCGATCTATCACCGCTTGATTTACAGTGTCGTTTACAAAGACGCATACTCCGTCGAAGCCCGATGCAAGCTCTACCGTGTCCTCGTTGAGCTTGGTTTCAAAATATTTAAATTCGACTCCCGCCTCCTTGCCGAAGCGTTCAAACGAGGGCTTGTCGTACGGCTTTGCGTCAAAAAAAGCGAATTTCATCCGTTTTTTTATGCCTCTTTCTATTGATTTTCTAAAATTATTATAGTATAATTGTTATAAAAAATCCGTTGAATTTTCAACAAAAGGAGTTTTTTTGAAAAAATTTTTAGAAATTTGGAAAAAATGTCCGCTTTTTGACTCGATAGAGGACAGCGACCTTTTAAAAATGCTCACCTGCCTTGGTGCAAGAATCGAAAGCTTCGACAAAAAATACACCGTTTTCGCCGAGGGCTCCCCTGCACGCTATATCGGCATTGTCCTTTCCGGCACGGCACACGTGATACAGATAGATTATTACGGGAACAGAAGCATTCTCTCGGAGATACACGAGGCAGAGGTTTTTGCAGAGGCGTTTGCCTGTGCTGGGGTAGACTCCCTGCCCGTCAGCGTAATTGCCGACAAGCCTTGCGAAATTATGCTCATCGACTCATCACATATTCTCCACACCTGCGAAAAGCATTGTGCCTTTCATCAAAGGCTTATTTATAATTTAATGAAGGATCTTGCGAAAAAGGCCATAATGTTCCATCAAAGAATAGAAATCACCTCAAAGCGTACAACGAGAGACAAGCTGTTGACATATCTCGATTTACAGTCGAGAAAAATCGGAAAAAATGCTTTTGAAATCCCCTTTGACCGCCAAGAGCTGGCGGACTTCCTTGAGGTTGACAGGAGCGGACTTTCCACCGAAATAGGAAAGCTCATCAAGGAGGGAGTAATAAAAAGCCACAAGAGATATTTCGAAATACTTTAAATTCGGACAAAAAAATCAGCGTTACCACCAAAAACACGAATAAATACAAAATAAATTTTAAAAAGCCCTTGACAAACAGGAAAAACTGTGGTAAAATAAATGCCGTCCGAAAGGTTGAAGCGGAATTGTGTAACGGTAGCACAGCAGACTCTGACTCTGTTCGTCTGGGTTCAAATCCTGGTTCCGCTGCCAAAATCAGACCTTAGAGTTTTTCTCTAAATGACGGTTTTAAAAGAATATGGCATATCTCTAAAGAGATATGCCATATTCTTGTATTTTTTCATAAAAGGCAACGATTTTTAAAAAATTTGGGTTATTTTCTTGCAATTTATATCTCATTGTGATATACTAAAGTATAGTTTTTTATTTTTTAGAAAAGGAAGTTTTACTATGAGCTGTGAAAAAGTTTTTGCAATGATTGATTCTCTGAACGATAAATACGTTCGAGTTTGGGAAGATGTTTGCAACATCGAAAGCCCCACGCTTTACAAAGAAGGCGTGGATGCCGTGGGCAAGTATTTTGCCTCACTTGCAAACGAGTGCGGATTTCAGGTGGAGGTTTTTGAGCAGCCCGTGGCGGGCGATGTGGTGTGCATCACTATGAATCCCGATGCCAAGGGTAAGCCTGTCTGCCTCTCGGGACATACCGATACTGTACATCCCGTAGGCTCCTTTGGTACACCTGCTGTAAAGATTGAGGGTGAGAAGATCTACGGTCCCGGAGTTATCGATTGCAAGGGCGGCATTGTGGCAAGCTTTTTGGCAATGGAAGCACTCCACCGTTGCGGCTTTGACAAAAGACCTGTACGTCTTCTTTTGCAATCCGATGAAGAGGTTGGAAGCCGTATCAGCGACAAGGCAACTATCAATTACATATGCGAGCGATCAAAGGATGCAATAGCCTTTTTGAATTTGGAAGGACATAGAGAGGGAGAGGTTTGCATTATGCGTAAGGGCATCGTAGCCTTTAACTTTGCGATCAAGGGAATAGAGGCACACGCCTCTAAGTGTGCGGTTGCAGGTGCAAGTGCGATCGTAGAGGCGGCACATAAGATTTTGGAGTTGGAAAAGCTTAAGGATGATCAGGGCTTGACCTGCAGCTGCGGCTTGATAGAGGGCGGCTCCGCCGTTAATACGGTCCCCGGATTTTGCGAATTCAAGGTGAGCGTTCGCTTTGCAACGATGGCACAGCTCGAGTGGGTCCGCAACTACGTAAAGGAGCTTGCCGCTAATAGTTATGTAGATGGATGTAGCTGTGAGGTAAGTCAGTTGAGCTTCCGTGTGGCAATGGAATACAACGAAAAAAATATGGCATTGGTAGATGCAATGAACGATATTTTCGAGGCCAACGGATTCTCCGCCTTGCAACCCGTCAAGCGTAACGGAGGCTCGGATGCCGCCGACGTAACCGCCTATGGAATCCCTTGTGTGGATTCGATTGGTGTTGTGGGAGGTAGCATCCATAACCCCGGAGAGTGGGCGGAGCTTGCTTCTCTTGCACGTATGGCTAAGCGAATCGCAGCGGTGACGGCAGAGCTTAGTGAAGAGGCTATTTTGGAAAAACAAAAGCAAGAATACACAAATAGCCTAAAAGCAGGACTGGGAATTTAATAATTCACCACTCGTTTGCTGTCAATAAGTAACGTATTCTGATGCATTTTCAAAACGTCATTTAGAATACGCACCAATCTATCGTTTTTATTTGATTTTTCTTGACAAAAGCACCGCTTGGTGCTATAATACGAGAAAAATCGGAGGGCTTTTCTTGTATGGTACTTACAGTAGACATCGGAAATTCCAATATAACGCTCGGAGGCTTTGACTCTGACGAGCTTTGCTTTGTTGCACATATCGCCTCTGACCCGTCGGCAACCTCGGACGATTATGCCGCACGCATACTCGGTGTGCTCGGACTTTATAAGGTTGATTTAGAGCTGATTGACGGTGCAATAATTGCATCTGTTGTTCCACAGCTTGACAGCGTTATAAAAAAAGCTGTCAAATTCTTAATCGGGGTAGAGCCGCTTACGGTGGGTCCCGGTATAAAGACGGGCATAAGCATAAGATGCGACAACCCCGTGTCGGTCGGTGCGGACCTCATCTGTGCCTCTGTTGCGGCACATTTCATATATGGAAGTCCATCGCTTATAATCGATATGGGTACAGCGACAAAAATGACGGTTGTCAACAAAAGCGGAGCGTTCATCGGCACGTCGATAATTCCCGGCATTATGATGGGGCTTCGGGCACTTTCGACAGAAACCGCACAGCTTCCGAGGGTCGGACTTGACGCCCCCTCGAGCGTAATCGCAAAAAACACGGCCGACTGTATGAAATCAGGTGTCATCTTCGGAAATGCAAGTATGGTTGACGGTATGATAGAGCGAATCGAAAATGAGATGAAGGAGAGCCTAAACGTCCTTATCACGGGAGGCTATGCCTCGGCTGTTCTTCCATACTGCAAGCGAAATATGACCTATGACGAGCACCTTGTAATTCGGGGCTTGAACATAATTTATAAAAAGAATAGATAAACGCATTTACTTACAATATATAATAAACCGTTTTGTGTATATCCCTCTCTTGTAAGGCTTTTGGGAGGTTTATATAAATTTTATGCGTTGTACCGCAGGCAAAGAGCCAAATATATGCGGACGACAGCAAGGAGGATTTATGAAAACAAAAAGCAAAACCCAACAAATGACCGAAAAGCTTGTGCTTGCCGCTCTGCTTACTGCAATAGTTGCCGTGCTATCTTATTTCGGCGGCTTTATAAAAATCGGCGGTCTTGCATCAATCTCGCTTACCTTAATTCCCGTAGTGCTTGGCTCTGCCGTTTTAGGCATTTGGGGCGGTGCGTGGCTTGGCGGCGTTTCCGGTCTTGTGTTCTTTTTGACAGCTGATGCGGCATTTTGGCTCGGTCTTAGTATTCCCGGCACCATAATCACGGTTATGATAAAGGGTATTCTTTCCGGACTTGTGGCAGGTGCGGCTTACAAGCTCTTGTGTAAAACAAACCGTTATCTTGCCGTAATTGCAAGTGCGGTCGTATGCCCCGTTGTGAATACGGGAATATTCCTCATCGGCTGCTTGATATTCTTTATGGACACCGTTTCGTTAGGTGCAGCCGCAGAGGGAATGACAGTCGGCGGATATTTGATAATATTCTTTGTAGGACTCAATTTTGTTTTCGAGCTTTTGCTCAACATAATTGTTTCCCCTGCTCTTTTAAGAATTATCAATATAAGAAAAAAAGCATAAAATACATTACAAAAACTCGACACGGGTATAACCGTGTCGAGTTTTTGTTTGGTCATAAGCTTTTTGAGGAAATTATGACCTCTTTTTGTTTCTGAAAGACTTTCTTACATAATACTCTCTTAATATTGTGTTTTTGCTTTAAGCGTCCTATATATGGAGCGATATGATTCAAGACGGCTTTTTGCAATTTTGCCCCCCCTTGCAGCCTTTGCTACGGCACATTCGTCCTCGCCCTCGCCTACGTGGGCACAGTCGGCATAGCGACAGCCCTCGGAATGGGAAAGAATGTCGGGAAATGCACTCAAAAGCTCCTCAAGGGCAAAAAAGTCAAAGCGGGAGAAATCTATAAGAGAAAAGCCCGGTGTGTCGGCAAGAAAACCACCGTTTTCAATATCAAATATCTCCACGTGACGGGTGGTATGGCGTCCTCGCTCTATTTTGTGAGAAATTTCGCCCGTGGAAAGTGCAAGCGAGGGGAAAAGTGCATTCATAAGCGTAGACTTTCCCACTCCCGAGGCACCCGCAAAGGCGGCGGTAATTCCGTCCTTGATATTTTCCTTTATGTACCTCGAAAGCTCTATAAGACCCTCGCCAGACTCCGAGGAGGTGACAAAGGTTTCAATTCCTGCCGTTTTATAGATATGGGCATAATTTTCTGCCGATTTTTTGTCTATATCTGCTTTGGTAATTACTATGACGGGGGTTATTTTGTTATGGTATAAAATCGCCGTCAGCTTGTCCACCGTTTCAAGTGCGGGCTCGGGCTTTGCCGCTGCAAAAACAACGAACAAAACGTCGAGGTTTGCCATAGGCGGACGAATGAGCTTGTTTCGTCTTGGAAGCACCTCCGAGATGACGGCAGTGCCGTCCCCTGTGGTATCAATCTTCAGCTTAACGCTGTCGCCTATCAAAACCTTTTCTTCATCACGCTTCAAAATGCCCTTTGCGTGGCAAACGTGACGGGTGACCTTGCCCTCCTCTTCGGTCCTGACCTCGAAAAGTCCGCCGAGACCCTTTACAACCCTTCCTTGCTTTTCTATCAAAATCCGTCCTCTTTCTTAATTCTTAGCTGTGTTCATATTAGAGCGTCGGAGCTGACCGCAGGCGGCATTCACGTCGGCACCAAGACGGCGGCGAACCGTTGCAACAACGCCACGAGCTTCAAGCACCTCGGCAAAGTGCTTTGCGGAATCGACGCTTCCCTCCTTGAAGCCCGTTTCCTTAACCTCGTTAACCCTGATCAGGTTGACGTGAATCGGTGCTCCTATGGGGGCAAAGTGCGATTTTAAAAGAGCTGCCAATGAAAGAGCATCACTTTCGGAATCGTTCTTGCCCGAAATCAAGGTATATTCAAACGAAATACGGCGTCCCGTCTTTTTATAATAGCTGACGCACGCCGAGAGCAGCTCGTCTATATTCCACTTTTTGTTTACGGGCATTATAGCAGTACGCTTTTCATCATCCGAGGCGTGCAGCGAGATTGAGAGCGTTATGGGAATATCGACCTCTGCAAGCTCATAAATTTTCGGCACAACACCGCAGGTTGACAGAGATATGTGGCGGTAGCCGATATTAAGTCCGTCCTCGTGGTTGACAAGACGCAAGAACTTCACTACGTTGTCAAAATTGTCAAGCGGCTCGCCTATGCCCATCATAACGACGTTGTCGATTCGCTCGCCCGAGTCACGCTGTGCCGCAGTAATTTGACCGAGCAGCTCCGAGGGCAAAAGGTCACGCTCTTTGCCCGCTATTGTTGAAGCACAGAATTTACAGCCCATACGGCAGCCGACCTGACTCGATATGCAAAGAGTGTTCCCGTGCTTGTATTTCATAAGCACGCTTTCAATCACCGCACCGTCAAAAAGACGAAAAAGATATTTGACCGTTCCGTCAATTTTTGAGGTTAGTTTAAGCTCTACTGTGGGGGGCGTGTCGAGAGTTTGGGTTTCAATTTGCTCTCTTAGTTTTTTTGAAAGGTTGGTAATTTCGCCGATTCGCTCTCCTCTTGCGATTCTTTGAAAGGTCTGCTTTGCACGAAATTTAGGCTCACCAAGGGAGAGAAAGTATTCCTCAAGCTCCTCGGGAAGCATAGAATATATATCTATCTTTTCCACTTAAAGAGAACCTCCCGTATGCTTAATTTTCGCCACGAAAAATCCGTCGGTTTTGTGTATGTGTGGATAGAGGGTTAGCATTCCTCCATCGGAGCAAAGCCCTCCGACACAAAAATCAACAAGCTCAAAGTCTTCGTGAGAATCAAGGAATGCACGAACGACCTCTTCGTTCTCCCTTGGGTTCAGTGTGCAGGTTGAGTATATCATTTCTCCGCCCGGCTTCAAATAAGCACTCGATTTTGTGAGAATTTCGAGCTGAAGTGCGGGAAGCTGTCCGTCACGCTCGAGGGGCTTATGACGTAAATCGGGCTTCTTTGCAAGAACGCCGAGTCCCGAGCAGGGAACGTCACATATCAGCTTGTCCACCGTGCCAAAGAGTGCCTCGTCGGGCGTCAGGGCATCAAGGGTGCGAACGTTCAATTTTAGTCCGAGCCGATCCGCTCCGCTTTTCACAAGCGAGAGCTTGCTTTCGTGCAAATCAAAGGAATATATCCTTGCCCCGCCCGAAAGTATGGCTGCGGCAAAGCTCTTGCCGCCCGGGCAGGAGCATACGTCGATTAAGGTGTCGTCCTTGGAGGTGCCAAGTGCCTCCACAGCAATAGCCGACGCCTCGTCTTGAACGAAAAACAACCCCTCTTTATACCCTGGAATTTCACACGGGTTAATACTTGCGGGGATTTTTACTCCTATTGACGAGCTTTTAGCGGCGGCGGCTTCAATTCCGTTTTCCAAAAGAAGACCGAGAAAATCCGAGCGGGAAATACGGCGTGTATTTACCGAAAGCGAGGTCGGTGCAAGCTCATTGAATTTTAAAAGAAGTCGCTCTGCTTCTTCCTTGCCAAGCAGTGCGATAAAGTGCTTTACTGTGTCGGGGGGGAAAGAATAAAGAACAGAAAGATACCTTGCGGTATTTTTATTTCTGTCGGGGAGCGGCAGATTTTCCTTCACTCTTACCGCCTCACGCAAAATGGCGTTTACAAGTGCCCTCTCGCCCTTGTTTTTCGCAAGCTTTACCGTTTCGTTTGTTGCAGCAAAATCCGGGACAGATGCGATATGCATAATCTGACAAAGACCAAGCCGCAATATATTAAGAGTGTGGGACGAGAGCTTTTCCGCAGGTCTTTTTGCAAGAGCTGCTATAATATAATCGTAGGTTATTTTTCTTTCGACGGTTGTATAAAGAAGCACGGTTAAGAATGCTCTGTCCTTTGCATTCAGGGAATCCGCCTTATGTGACGAGAGTGACAGGTTTACGTACTTACCCTCGTTTTCGTATTCCATAAGCAGCGACAGTGCGATTTCTCTTACGGTCATATTAAAGTTCCCCTCCCTTTCTTTTTTTTAGTGTTTTTATTCGAGGACATCTCCGAGTGCTATTCTTCTGCCTCGGACAAAATCACCGGCAGTCATTCGCCCCTTGCCCTCAAAAATAACACCAAGGACACGTAACGCACCAACACCGCACGCTACCGTAAATGAGCCGTTACCCTTTCCGTCTATTGCAATAACCTCGCCGGGTTTGCCCTTGCCCTCTGTCAAGGTGGCTTTTGTAATTTTTAAGAGCTTGCCGTTCTTGTAGGCATACGCTCCCGGAATCGGGGTCACACCTCTTATAAGTCGGTCAAGAACACGTGCGTCGTTTGCAAAATTGATTTTTGCGTCTTCCTTTTCTATTTTTGAAGCATAGCTTGCAAGCTCCGATTTTTGCGGAGTACGTGTCGCTCTGCCTGCCTCTATTTCTCTTATAGTCTCTGATAGGAGCCTTGAACCAAGCTCACAGGAGCGGTCGTGTATAGCCTCAAAATCGTCCTCGGGACCTATCGGAAAGCGGACCGTGTCAATAATATCGCCCGTGTCAAGCCCCTCGTCCATATACATTACGGTGACGCCCGTTTCCTCCTCGCCGTCTATGATAGCACGCTGCATAGGTGCGGCACCTCTGTATTTTGGTAAGAGAGAGACGTGCATATTGATACAGCCGAATTTTGGGAAATCCAACACCGATTTCGGCAGTATTTTGCCGTATGCAACAACCACTATAAGCTCGGGGGCAATTTCACGAAGTGCCTCCGCAAAGGCATCCTCACGAAGGCTGTGCGGAGTCAGGACGGGAATTCCGTGAGTAAGTGCAATAGCCTTTGTGGGAGTGGGGGTCAGGACGTTCCCTCTGCCACGTGGCTTATCCTCACCCGTTACGCAGGCGACTACGTTATGTCCGTCCCGAACAAGGCGTTCAAGCGTCAGGGCTGCAATCTCGGGCGTACCCATAAACATAATTCTCATAAAATCAAAGCAAGATCCGCACTTAACTGCGGCTCATCTCCTTTATTTCTTCACGTGTCAAGGCTCTTGACTGTATATCGGTATATATTTTTCCGTCGAGGTGGTCACACTCGTGGCAAATTGCTCTTGCCAAAAGCTCCTTGCCGACAAGCTCAAACTCCTTGCCGTGTCTGTCCATAGCACGAACCGTAACTGCGGCGGGGCGACGGACAATGCCGTAATTTCCGGGGTTGGATAGGCAGCCCTCTGCATCCTCCTGCTCACCTGCGTAGGCAACGATTTTGGGGTTGATAAGCTCTATAACCTTGCCCTCCTCAACCTCGATTACCACCACACGGCGAAGCACACCGACCTGTACTGCGGCAAGTCCGCAGCCGCCCTCGGCTCTCATCGTCTCGGTCATATCGTCAAGAAGAGTCAGTATCCTCGGAGTTATTTCATCTACGGGTCGTGAGACCTTTCTTATCATCGGGTCATCAAATTTTACAATTTTAAGCTTTGCCATTGAATTTTCTCCATTCTGCCGCACAATCTCTCTTTCTCTGTGCGGCACTATATAAATTAAAGAGTAAGCGGATTCATATCAACCGAGAGATTTATGCTTTTTTCCATAGCGAATTCCATTAGCAATTCACGGAATATCTCCCTTGATTTGCGATTTAGCTTACATTTTACGATCATTCGCATTCTGTATTTATCGTTAACCTTATAAACCTGTGCTTCAAACGGGCCAAATACCGCAAACGGAAGCTCACTATACTTGCCCTCAAGCTTCTCTTTTAACGAATCGGAGAGTCTTTTTGCTCCGTCAAAGAGGGTACGTTCCTCATCGGAGGATACAGTGAGCCTCACTATGTCGCAAAACGGAGGATAAGAAAGCTCACGCCTCAGGGCAATCTCTCCGTCGTAAAAGCTCTCGTAATCCTGCTTGCACGCAAGCTTAATAACCTCGTTTGTAGGAGAAAAGGTTTGTATAACGGCAAGTCCGCCGTCCTTTGCTCTTCCCGCTCTTCCTATTACTTGGGTAAGGAGCGAAAACGTCCTCTCCGCCGCTCGGAAATCACTGACGTGGAGCGAGGTGTCCGCAAGGACAACTCCAACAAGCGAAACTCTTGGGAAATCGTGCCCCTTTGCAACCATTTGAGTGCCGAGAAGAATATCAGCCCTTCCCTCTCTGAAGTCCTCAAGCATAACGTCGTAGGAGTCCTTAGTGCCTGTGGTGTCAGCGTCCATTCGTAAAACGGGCATATCGGGCAAAAATTGACTAAGCTCACCCTCAAGCTTTTGTGTTCCGAAGCCGAGGAATGCAAGCTTCTCCGACTCGCACGAGGGGCAACGACGCACGGTGGGGGTCGTGTAGCCGCACATATGGCAGACTAACTTTCCGCCCCTTTCTGTGTGATAGGTCATAGAGACCGAGCAGCGAGGGCATTCGATAACCTCTCCGCACTCACGGCACTGGACCTGCGACGAGTAGCCTCGGCGATTCAAAAAGAGTATCGCCTGCTCGCCATTATTCTGTGCCCGAAGCAGCGACTCGTAAAGGCGTCTGCTGATTGGCGAGGTATTTCCGAGCTTCAATTCCTCCCGCATATCGACGATTAGTGCCTCGGGCAAATGAACTCCGCCGTATCTTTGACGCAATGGCACCAGGGTGTAGCTTCCTCTCTTTGCCTTATAAAAGCTCTCAAGTGACGGGGTTGCCGAAGCAAGAAGCATTAATGCTCCCGCTTTGCCACAGCGGTATGCTGCGACGTCCTTTGCGTGATATTTGGGATTGCTTTCCGATTTATAAGTATGCTCGTGCTCCTCATCTATGACTATAAGACCGATATTTTTAAGAGGGGCGAATATTGCGGAGCGAGTGCCTATAACGAGGTCAACATCACCACGCTCAACTCTACGCCACGCATCAAGACGCTCTCCCTGAGAAAGCGAGGAATGCACTACTGCAACACGCTCACCGTATCTGTGACAGAAAAGAGCTACCGTTTGCGGTGTCAGGGAAATCTCGGGCACAAGCATTATAGCCGTCTTTCCGTCATCAAGAGTGCGGTCTATTGCACGCATAATCACCTTGGTTTTGCCGGAGCCTGTTACTCCAAAGAGCAAGGCGGCTCGAGCCTCATCTTCAAGATAAAGGCTTTCTATTTGCTCGTATGCGACAGTCTGTGCCTCGGTTAGCAGAATAGGCTCCTCGGCTCTTTTTGAAACGTAGCCCGAATACGGATTTCTTATAAATTCCTCCGCCCTTAACGTGACTAATCCCTTTTCCGAAAGTGCATTTATATGTGCCGAGCTGACAGATGGGATTTGCTTTAAAAGATCTACGTCCGCTTCCCTGTTTTTGATAAGAAATTCAAGCACACGTCTTTGACCGTCGCTTCTTATACCGCCTCTGCCGCCTTCCAAAAGACGCATTTTCGCCTCCGCCTCATCTACGGCAAGAGCCGCCGTCTTTCGGTATCTTACGTTTTCCTTTTCCGAAAGAGCACCCGGAGGAAGCACGGTACGCACCGCCTCGCCAAAGGTACAAAGCGTATAGTCTTTAAGAAACGAACACAGCCCGAGCATCTCACCCGAAAGTGAGTAGCGGCTCGAAAGAACCGTATGCACGGGCTTAATATTTTCACCGTCAGAGGTGTCATTTATTGCTGTTACAACAGCGACACGGGTACGGTTGCTTTTGCCAAATGGAACCTTAACAATAGCACCGACAAAGACCTCCCCCGAGCATTCATATTCAAATGGGCGGTCGATTTGATACGGAGCATCCGTCAGATAAACCTCACAATACACCGTATCACCTCGCTTTCCCTATTTTTACGTAGTGGGGTTCAACCTCAATCTTATTTTTCCTTCGGGCGGCACATCTTAAATCTGCCATCCGAGAGCTTTTTTATCGCTATCTTAACAGCCTTTTGATCCTTATATTCAGGGTCTATAAGAGCCGCAAGGGGCTTGTCGGTCTCGTGGTTGTCAATAAGTCTTTGTGCCGTCGCTCTCATCTCCACGTACTCATCAGTGACGATACGTGCACACTTTGCTACTCCAACAACAAGCTCATAGCGGTTAAATTCGCCTCTTGTAAGTTCTTCAATGGTAGGATAAATCATTTTTTTCTATCTCCGTTCTTAAAATTTACTGAATATTATTCCTCTTGCTCATCGGAGTCCGTCTCATCGACGTTTCCAGTGAGTCTGTTGGTCAGGGTCTCTGCCTGAATTGCGGAAAGTATAACATGCTCGGAGTCGGTTATAATTACGGCTCTTGTGCGTCTTCCGCAGGAGGCGTCTATTACTCTGCCCTCCTCCTTTGCATCTTGAACAAGACGCTTGATGGGTGCTGAATCGGGGGCGGCAACGGCTATTATTCTACCTGCGGAAACCATATTTCCGAAGCCGATATTTATAAATTTCATATTAATCTCCATTCTGTTGCCGAAATAGGCAACCGCACAAAAAACTGAAAGTGAAGCCCGCAAAGTTTAAATAAGCGCTTATTCACCCAATTTCGGTTCCGTTGGCATATTATTCGATATTTTGAACCTGCTCACGGATTTTTTCAAGCTCGCCCTTCATATTCACGACTATCCGAGCGATTTTCGCATTGTTTGCCTTTGAGCCTATTGTATTTGTTTCTCTGTTTAATTCCTGCATAAGGAAATCGAGCTTTCTGCCCGACGGCTCACCAAGTGCCGCAATATCGTAAAATGCACCGAAATGAGACCGCAGTCTTACAAGCTCCTCGTCAATGGCAATCTTGTCCGCCCAGATGGCACACTCGGTCAGCAAGCGGTTTTCATCAATCACCACAGAGTTGTCTGCAAGTATTGTACGCAGTCGAGCTTCAAGTTTGTCACGGTAGCCGACGGTATCCTCCTTGGAGATTTTTTCAACCTCGTCGGCATAGGCACGCACAGCTTCGATTTTTGCCTTTATATCGTCCTCTGCCTTTTTTCCCTCGGCACTTCTCATAGCATCATATCCGACAATAGCCTCGTCGAGCACCTCACGGACAGCCTGCCACTCCTTTTCCATATCCTCCTCGGCCCTTTCGTACTTAAAGACGTCGGAATTGCGAGCCACGCTCATCACGCTGATGTCGTCCTTTAAGGAAAACTCCGAGGCAAGCTCACGCAGAGCGGCTATATAACTTTTTGCAAAATCACGGTCGATTTTAACGCTTCCGACACCCGAGGTATGCTCCTCTATCGTAACAAAGACGTCAACCTTTGCACGTGCGACGGCGTTCTTTTGAACGTAAGCCTTTATACGCTCCTCAAGGAAAACATACGCTCTCGGAATTTTGACGTTGCAGTCAAAAAATCTTGAATTTACGCTTTTAATTTCTACCGTAATATTCTTGCTTTCGAACTCGTGCTTTGCTCTGCCGAAGGCGGTCATGCTCTTAATCATACATTGTTCTCCTTTTTCTCAGAAATGCGGCGGCGAGTCTTTTTTGATAAGCTTTTAATCTCCTCCATAAAGGAATCGATGTCTTGAAACTCTCTGTAAACCGAGGCAAATCTGATATAAGAAACTATATCCACCTCTTTGAGGTGTGCAAGCACCATCTCTCCGAGGTCCTTGGATGAAATCTCTGCGGCTATGGTGTTTTGAAGCTCGGCTTCAATGGTTGCGGCAATAGCTACTGCATCTACGGGTCTTTTCTGACACGCACGCTCTATTCCGAGGGCGAGCTTATGCTTGTCAAAGAATTCTCTCCTGCCGTCCCTTTTTACAACGGCTATTGGCACCGTATCCACTACCTCATAGGTGGTGAATCGCTTGCCGCAGCTTGGACATTCTCTGCGGCGTTTTATACTGCTGCCGTCTTCAACGGAGCGTGAATCGATTACTCTTGAATCCTGATTTGCACAAGCAGGACATTTCATATGCAGTTCTCCTAAAGATAATATTTCACATTATAAAATTATACCATATATATTTAAAAAAGTAAAGAGATTTTAAAAAATATTTTACATTTGCACCGCCGAGGAGCTTTCATTTAAAAGAAAAATCGAAGAAAACGCATTTTCATTTTGCGTTTTCTTCGATTTGATTTATTCCTCCCAGGCAAGATATGCCTCTCGTGCTTCCCTTGCCCACTCAGAAATAAGGGCTGCAAATTCGTCGGAGCATTCGATAACAACCTCTGCTCTTTCATACGCACTTCTCGTTTGGATTCTGTATATTTTTTGCGGGAAGAGGGTAGGCGTGTAGAGATATTTAAGCACGCCCGGTGGCGTTTTATGCTTTTTGAACTCCTCACGTGTCTCCGATTTTATGCTCAAAATTTCACAAAATCCCACTCTGCAAAGAGTCGTCTCTTTCTTTCCTGTTATGCGTTTTACAAGAAAAAGCGGCTCGCCGTCGTCTGTAATCATAGTTTCGTAGATATAAGACGAAGAGATGTACTTCGTATAAAGAAAAACAGATGCCGTTATGCAGGCTATGGTGAAAATATCAATGATTCCCACAAATCTGTCAATAAAAAACCTCGTTGCAAACAAGAGGGCGGCAGCAATAAGAAGTCCTGCGGAAAGCTTGTGTGCAATCTTGCTTGCAGGCTTTGCTCTGACTGTTAGCCCCTTTATCATTTTTTAGGCACCTCGCTTTTAGAGGGCTGATATACGTCGAATTTATTGTATTGCTCGTGGTCCTCGTAAATAAGGTTCACAGTAAAGGCGTTTTCGCTTTTACACACGCCCGAGCCGTCGTCAACAAAGGTTTCAAGCCTGATCCAGGTCGGTTTTTGTCCGTCAAACGCCTCGCCGTCGAAATCCACGCCGTTGAACACGAGCTTGTAGTAGCCGTACTGCATAAAGGTATCAAATTTTACTACCGTCAGCTCACCGAGGACACATTCAGGAGCAAAGGTATCCTTTTTCTCCTCATTCGGGTTGTCCCTGACAAGGCGGAACGTAAACACCTTGCCGCTCATAACGTCAAAATCCCCGCCGAGCTTGCTCTTTAAATTACCGTTAACGGATTTATTGAATTTCAGCGAAATTTGAAGCTGGTTTGCTTCTTTTATAACAAAGAGATGATTGCAAAAGATGTTGCCCTCCTCGTTGTCATCATATTCGCTCCTTATGTTTTGAGTAAAAACTCTTATATTTGCACCCTGCTCGTTATAGTGTCGGGTTAAAGTCTGGTCGAAATACAGGGTTTTTGCCACTGTGGGATAATAATTGAACAGTATTATTCTAAGCCCCAGCACTGCTACGACGGAAAAACACACAACTGCGGCAACAATTTTTAAAATTAAGAGCTTTCTGCCTCTTGACGGCGGCTCGTCTATCTCGTTGTAGTCGCCGTATCTCTCCATATCTTCCATAAAAAGTGTCTCCTAAAGGTTATTTAAGTATATTGATTATACATCACAATGGGAGCAAAGTCAACAAAATAGGATAAATTTAAAATAAAATTAAAAATCCGAGGACAAGAAAGTCCTCGGATTTGAGTAATGCTCGGGTTTGAATTATGCAAGCTCTGCAAAGTACTTAATGGTTCTAACCATCTGAGAGGTGTAGGAGTTCTCGTTGTCGTACCAAGAAACAACCTGAACCTGGTAGGTATCCTCGTCGATCTTTGCAACCATAGTCTGGGTGGAATCGAAGAGAGAGCCGTAGGAGATTCCGATAACGTCGGAAGAAACGATTTCATCAGTGTTGTAGCCGAAGGAAGCGGAGCTCTGAGCCTTCATAGCAGCGTTGATAGCGTCAACGGTAACGTCCTTGCCCTTTACAACAGCTACGAGAATAGTGGTAGAGCCTGTGCAGGTGGGAACTCTCTGAG
>JAZOQA010000051.1:0-12538 GCA_045655765.1 Eubacteriales bacterium
CCTCGAGCTTGTCAATATCCTCGAGAGTACCCTTACCCTGAGTAATCTTATCAAGCTGCTCAAGAAGACGCTTGGTACCAACACGGCAGGGAGTACACTTACCGCAGGACTCATCAACGGTGAATTCAAGGAAGAACTTAGCCATATCAACCATACAGTTGTCCTCGTCCATAACGATAAGACCGCCGGAGCCCATCATACAGCCAAGTGCAACGAGGTTGTCGTAGTCTACCTCGGTATTGATGAGGCTTGCAGGAATACAACCGCCGGAGGGACCGCCCGTCTGAGCCGCCTTGAATTTCTTGCCGCCGGGGATACCGCCGCCGATTTCGTTGATGATCTTGTCAAGGGTGATACCCATAGGAATCTCAACAAGACCTGTGTGGTTGATCTTTCCGCCGAGTGCAAAGACCTTGGTTCCCTTGGACTTTTCAGTACCCATAGAGGAGAACCACTCTGCACCGTTAAGAATGATTTGAGGAATGTTTGCAAACGTCTCAACGTTGTTTTCAACGGTGGGACAGCCGTAAAGACCCTTAACGGCAGGGTAGGGAGGACGGGGCTTAGGCTCGCCTCTGTTACCCTCGATAGATGTCATAAGAGCGGTTTCCTCACCGCAGACGAATGCACCTGCACCGAGTCTGATTTCAAGATCAAACGAGAAGCCTGAGCCGAAGATGTTCTCACCGAGCAGACCGTACTCTCTTGCCTGATCGATAGCGATCTGAAGACGGGAAACGGCAATGGGGTACTCAGCACGAACGTATACGTAACCCTTGTTTGCACCTACTGCATAACCGCAAATTGTCATAGCCTCAATGATACAGTGGGGGTCGCCCTCAAGCACGGAACGGTCCATAAACGCTCCGGGGTCGCCCTCATCTGCGTTACAAACAACGTACTTCTGAGGTCCGTCAGCACAAAGAGACCACTTGCGTCCGGTGGGGAAGCCTCCGCCTCCTCTTCCGCGAAGACCGGAATCGGTAACAACCTGAATGACCTCCTTGGGTGTCATCTCGGCGAGCACCTTTCCGAGTGCAGCGTAGCCGTCCATTGCGATATACTCGTCAATGCTTTCGGGGTCGATAACGCCGCAGTTTCTGAGAACTACACGCTTCTGGGACTTGTAGAAGTTGGTGTCATTGAGCGAGACGTTGCCCGAAACGGGGGCATCGCCTTCGATGTCGTTGTAAACAAGACGGTCTACAATACGACCCTTGAGAAGATGCTCGGAAACAATCTCCTTAACGTCGTCGGTAGTAACACGGCTGTAAAACGTTCCGTCCGGGTGTACGATAACCACAGGACCGAGAGCGCAAAGACCGAAGCAACCCGTCTGAACGATCTTAACTTCTTCAGTAAGACCGAACTCCTTGAGGCTGTCAGCGAACGCTTCTTGAATTTTGTTGCTTCCTGAGGAGGTACAACCTGTACCGCCGCAGATAAGCACGTGTGCGCGAATCATAACTTTACCTCCACTTTATTTATATTTTGTGATTAGCAATGGTGTATTCTGCAACGGGTGTGCCGCCCTTGAGATGCTCCTCAACAACACGTGCAACCTTTTCTGCAGTCATCTTAACGTAGGTGACCTTTTCTTTGCCTGACTCGAAGACCTCTACGACCGGCTCAAACTGACAGATGCCTATGCAGCCTGTCTGGGTAACGGTAACGCTTGCGGTGAGACCCTTTTCGTTCACCTGCTCAACGAATGCGTTGAGTACGGGTCTTGCTCCTGCAGCAATACCGCAGGTTGCCATTCCTACAACAACACGCTTGCCGGCTGTGCCTTCACGCAAAACAATCTTGCTTTGCATTCTGTCCTTGATTGCCTGAAGCTCTGCTAACGATTTCATAATTTATTCCCTCCATAAAATTTTTAATAACTGATTTAAGTGTTTTCGAGGTATTGCTCCTCGAGTGATTGGCGTACCCACTCAAGCACCTCAAAGGTGTCAAGAGGGACCTCGCCAAGTACGGCACGCATATCCCGTGTGTCAAGAGAAACGACAGTGCCACAATTTAATTTATGTGTAAAAAGCAAATCCGTTTTCGGGTGTCCTTGAATAAGAGTGAGAACCGTTGAAACAATGTCGCCAAGCGGAGGACAGTCGATGTGCTCAGTGTTGAACACCGCCATAACCGAAGTTCCGTGACTTGTCGGAAATTCACTCTCGTGCCGTGATGTGATTTTAAGCTCTCCGCCCGTTTGCTCCGCCTCTAATTTCAAGAGCGGAAGACCAAGACCCACAGAGCGTGTTTTCCTCGTTGTATAAAACGGGTCGGTGACGCTGAGCAAAACCTCTTTTGTCATTCCGTGACCGTCGTCCTCTATCAAGAGGGTGAGAAGTGGAGCCTGCTCGGTTAGGGTAATTTCAGTCAGGGTTGCCCCTGCTTTATAAGAGTTTTCCGCAATATCGAGTATGTTCAGTGACAGTTCCTTCATAAATCTCCTCCGAGAAATGCGAGCAGTCTTTCACGTACAAGTCCGCTTGAATAAGGCTCGTCGTCCAGGGTGATGAAATGCTCCTTGTCACGCACGTCCCAAAGAAAGTGAGCGTCCGAGCCGACAACCGTGCGGCAATCGGGTGGCAAAATGCTCCTATACTCATCTATTTTTGCTTCGTCGTGAAATTCGACACAGGTGATTGGCAGGTCGTGCGGTACAGTACCGAGCACGGATACTATTCCGTTCGATTCTCTGTCGATGTGAGCGGGGTAGCATATACCGCCGTGGCTTCTCGTAAACGCAAAGCACTCCGAAACGGAGATGTCAGTTGCATTGGAGAGGAGAAACTCGTCCGTTCCGATAATTTTATCGTCCGAGTCGAGTATAAGCTGTTCGCCGAAAATATCGGGTCTGTTTTTTACAAGTATTCTTCTTTTTCCGACCGCAAGGTCAAACTCCATTGCAGCCTCAAGAGTAGGGAAGAGGCATATTACGTGAATATCCTCTGCCGTAGTCAACTCCATACCCGCAACGGGGACGATGCCGTGACGCCTTGCCGCATCAAAAAATGCAGGACAGTTTTTGCACGTGTTGTGGTCGGTGAGTGCCATAATTTCCAAGCCTGCAAGCACTCCCATTCCCGCAAGATTGTTCGGCGTGCAGTCGTTGTCCGCACACGGTGAGAGGCAGGAATGTATATGCAGGTCGTAAAAGTAGTTCTTCATAATATGCGGCTTATGTCAACAGCACATTCATACGTGCTCTTGTCGGTCATAAAGAGGTTTATACCCTTTTGTGCCGCAAGCTCGGCTACACCGTCGTCGGGAATAACACCCTCAGTCAGAATAACGCAAGCACAATCCGCAAGCGTTGCAACTGCAACAATATTTTTGTTTGACATTATGGTGAGCCAAGCGTCGTCGCTTTTTGCTCTTCCCATTACCCAGCTTAGCAAATCTCCGATGTAAACGTCAGAAATTTCACGGTCGGGGTCGGGCATAGCACCGACACTGAGATTCAGGCGTTCTTTAACTTCAAGCACCGTCACCTTTTCCGTCCTCCGCTGTTTTTTGTCTTGTTTTTAAATTCTCGTACTCTGTTAGGACACAGAAGCGATTTTTCGCAGTACCACGCACAACGTCCTCCGCAAACGCACGGCACGTAGGTGCTCCGCACGCTCCGCAGTCAAGACCCGGCAGCCTTGCACGAAGCGACTGTATATCCGCCATCATTCTCATAGATTCGGCGAAATTGTCGCAGAGTCTTGAAATCGGGCGATATTCGGGTGCTGTGTCGAAAAAGAAATCCGTAGGTATGTAGTGGGTGTCCTTGTCTATGAAATTTTGAGAGACGGGAAGAAATCTGCGAAGTCCTTGGAGCTTTGCCTTTGCAATAAACGGATTTTGCACCGTGAGAACTCCTCCGACGCAGCCGCCGGTGCAAGCGTTAAGCTCCACGAATTCAAGCTGCGGAAAGCTTCCGCTCTCTATTTGATCGAGTACGTGTATTACGTTTTCTATACCGTCCGCAGCAAGGTAGCTGTCGTTGAACAGTGCGGCAGATTCTCCACCGCTCGTTGCCCAACCTACGCCGAGCATTCCCGCCTCGGAAAGCTGCGGGGGAGCGTCGTTTGGCTTCATCTCGTTGACGAGCTTAAAATAAATGTCACTGATTGAGACAACGGCATCAACTCTGCTCTCATAATTACCGAAGCCGTTTTTGACGTAGCTTGCCTTTGCGGGACAGGGGGAGATAAAGCAAACTCCGATATCCTCCGCTTTTAATTCGGGATGCTCGGACATCGCCTTTTCTCTTGCAAATTTTGCGGCAATCTCCATAGGAGGCAGCATCTTCACCACGTTTTCCATTAAAGAGGGAAATCTGAGTGAAATAAGCCTGACCACGACGGGACACGCCGAGCTGATAAGGGGCTTCTTTACTCCCTCCGTACCAAGGTAAAGACGGGTATAAGCCGAAACAAGCTCCGCAGCCTTTGCCACTTCATAAACTTGATCAAAGCCAAGCCTTGTAAGTCCGTGAAGCACAAAATCCACGTCGTCGAGATTTTCAAACTGTCCGTAAAGACTAGGGGCGGGCAGGGCAATCTTCCACTTGTATCCGTCAAGAACGTCAAGCTTGCTGCACACTGCCTTTTTTGCCTTTTGAGGACAAATTCGGATACATTCGCCGCAATCTATGCATCGGTCTACGTTAATGTGTGCACGACCGTCGTGTACCCTTATTGCTTCTGTGGGACAGTGACGCACACAGGTCGTACATCCAATGCACTTTTCAGGATCTAAAAGTACCGAATGCTCGTAAGTATGCATATTAGTCCACCTAATTTTAATTTATTTTCACTCGCATAGTAACACGAGTGCCTTCGCCGACCTTTGACTGTATATCCATATAATCGGTATAACGCTTCATATTCGGAAGCCCCATTCCCGCACCGAAGCCAAGGGAACGGATTCTGTCAGGAGCTGTCGAAAAGCCCGCCTGCATTGCTTGCTCAATGTCGGCGATGCCGGGACCGTGGTCTTCAAGAATGATTTCAATAGCATCCTCCATAACCTTGACCTCAGCAACTCCTCCGCCTGCGTGAATCACCATATTGATCTCGCCCTCATACATAGCTATGGAAACACGGCGTATGATTTCGGGATCAAGTCCGAGCTGACGAAGATTCTTCTTCACCTGAACGGATGCCTGACCGGCAGACGTAAAATTTTCACCGTCTACGTTGAAACGGAAAACAAGTGCCTCGCTCATACGGTTGCCTTTTTTACTTTATTACCCACGAGTCCGTTGGAATAAAGTATACCGCACGCCTCGTACATACGCTTGTCCGTAGCAAGAAGGACAAGACCCGATTCCTCAGCAAGAGCAATCATTTCAGGCGTAGGCTCCTTTGAACGCACGAAAACAATGCATACCATATCCATCATTTCCGCAGTTCTGATGACCTGCGTGTTTACAAGTCCTGTGAGCAAGACTGCTTGATCCTTAACGTAAGCGAGAACGTCGCTCATCATATCGCTTCCGCAGGCAGAGTATACGTGTTTTCCAAGATGATCTTCACCCGCAATAACACGTGCGTCCAACAGTTCTTTGATCGTGCAAATTTTCATAATCTTTTCCTAAATCGCTTATGCGTTGTATTTCGCAAGAATACCGGGAACGTCGTCAACAGTCAGACGTCCGTATACGTCCTCGTTTACGGTAAGAACGGGAGCAAGTCCGCAAGCACCAATGCAACGAGAAGCTGTGAGAGAATACTTTCTGTCTGCAGTACATTCGTCTCCGCCTATGCCGAGCAGTTCCTGGAACTTTTCATAAAGCTGACCCGAGCCCTTAACGTAGCAGGCAGTTCCAAGACATACTGCGATGTGGTATTCACCCTTGGGGGAAAGAGAGAACTGTGCATAGAATGTCGCAACACCGTAGATCTTTTCAAGAGGAATGTCCATACCCTCGGCGATCTTGTTCTGTACCTCAATGGGGAGGTAGCCGTAGATGTTCTGAGCCTCTTGCATAACTGCCATAAGACGGCTCTTGTCGCTCTTGTTGGCTTCTATTACCGCCGCAAGCTTTGCTTCCTGTTCTGCTGTTCCTACAAAGGGAATTGTGGAAAGTTTTTTCAGCATTTTTGTAGCCTCCTTTTATTTTGCAGTGGGCACACGTACGTATACGTGCACATCACATTGTTAATATTATAACATATTGAAGATAAAATTGCAAGTGCAAAAGAAAGAAAATATATTATTTTTCTGATTTCGTGGGAAAATAGCGGAAAATGTAAAAAAACAAAAAGAGTCAACGTGCAGTGGAAGCAAATTAACTCTTTTCAAATTTTATGTTCTGCCTCGGATTATATTGGAAATCAGAAGCTTTTTTCAAGAACAACCGTTCCGTCAAAGCTCTTGACGGTAAAGGTGCGGTTTTCATAAACCATATACGTTTTCGGGTTGCCTTCCTTGGGCAAAGACACAGATCCGGGATTTAGATATACGTTATTTTCCCCAAACTCCTCACAGCAAAGCACGTGAGTGTGACCGTGCAGGAGAATTTCTCCCTCGCAGAGCGGCGGAGGCGTAGCGGTATTGTGGTGATGACCGTGAGTCGCAAAAACAATAAGCCCGTCAAGCGAAAGCAGAGCGTAATCCGCAAGGATGGGGAAGTCAAGCACCATCTGGTCAACCTCCGTGTCACAGTTGCCTCTTACGCACAAAATCCGATCCCGATTTTCGTTAAGAAGCGATATAACCGACTTCGGGGAATACGTTGGAGGCAGGTCGTTTCTCGGTCCGTGGTAGAGCAAATCTCCGAGCAAGACGAGCTTTTGTGCTCCCTCCTTTTCAAAAGCCTCAAAAAGCATCCTTGCAGAATCAAGGTCGCCGTGTATGTCCGATGCAATAAGCAGCTTCATTGTCAATCTCCTTTTTTTATGGCAATTATACTACTTTTTAATCTCCGTGTCAAGCGTCCGCTCGGCTTTTTTCTTTTCAAAAATATTAAATTTAGTTTCCTTGCCTTTGAATAGACGTACAATGTTTGATTTATGGCGTATAATCATTATCAAAACAGATGCGGCACACAGTATGTAAGCATAGATGCTTTCAAGACCGAGGAGGGGAATAACCAAAAGAGCAGATATCAGTCCGAGCATAGTAGCAACGGACATATAGCCGAGCGTGAGGAGCAGGAGTATCATTACGCACGTGGCCGTAAGTCCTGCCAGCGGGTGAAACACCCACGCCGCAGAAAGACAGACAAGAAAGCCCTTGCCGCCCTTGAATCTGTACCAAAGGGGAAACACGTGTCCAAGCACCGAGAAAAGGCAGGCATACGCTGCACCGAGCTGCCACGCATCCCATCTTGCACTGAAAACACAAGCACAAGCAAGACAGGGAAGTGCTGATTTTAAGAGGTCAAGCACCATAACCAAATAAGCGAGCTTCGAGCCAAAGCACCTCTTGAAGTTTGTGAAGCCCGGATTTTTGCTGCCGCACTCACGAATATCCTTTCCGTATACCGCACGGGAAAGAATGATTGCGGGATTGATGCCCGAAATCAAATAGGATAAGAGTGCGGTAATGATAAATATCGCAACGTCAATTTCCATATCGAAAGGCTCCTTACTGCACAACTAAAATGCAGTCGTAAACGTCCTGACCGCCGTTTATAACGTAGTATTCGATGTGCGGATATTTATTTGACAGGCTTTTTGTTATTTCGTCACTCTCCGCCTCGGGGAGGTCGTTGCCACGAATGAGTATAGCGATGCTCTTGTCCTCAAGCGAGAGCTTGTCAAGCGTGTCTTCAACGGTCTTTTGCCTGCTTTTGCTTGCAGCTGCGATTTTTTTGTCGATTACGGAGATATAATCTTTGTCAGACAGGGTAAAGCCGTCCATTTCGGTGCATCTGACACAGCGGGAAATCTCCGCCACCGACGCCGCACAGATTGCCTCCTCGCACGCCGCAACAGCCTCGTCGATTCCAAGGCTGTCCGTGTCGAGCATTGAAAGAGCGACGTAACCCTCTCCGACGTTCTTGCTATCAATTATATATATGCCGCCGTGTCCCCACAGCTCCGCCGCTTGGCGTGCGGTCAAAATTGAATTTGAATTGTTCGGAAAGACGATTACAGAGCGTGCGTTTGCTTTTTTGAATGCGTGCAGAAAATCGTCGGCAGAGGGATTTAAGCTGTGGCCTCCGTCGATGACCTCGTCAGCACCCATTTCCTTGAATGCATTGATTATTCCTATGCCGCTTGCAACGGCAACCGTTGCAATTTCACGCTCGGGCACCGTCACCTCGTCCTCATCGGAAAGCTCGTCCGAGAGGGAATTGTGCTGAAGCGACATATTCTCGATTTTGACGTTCAAAAACTCTCCGTACCGTTGGCAGAATTCAAGTATTTCGCTCGGCTTCTTCGTATGCACGTGCACCTTTACAATGCTGCCTCTCACAACTGTTACAACGGAATCTCCGAGGCTTTCGAGCTTATCGGAAAAATCGTTTTTATCAAAATTTGATATGTCTGTCTTCGCATTTTGCAATCTGATTAAAAGCTCTGTGCAGTATCCGAAGTCAAGCGTGCTGTTTTCGTCAAATGCGGAATAGTCAAGCACAGGGGAGGGGGCAGACGTTTTTTCGGAGCTTGAAAATTCCTCGCCCTCAAGCACACGCTTCATTCCCTCGGCTATGTAAACTATTCCCGCACCGCCCGAATCCACAACGCCCGCTTTTTTTAAAACGGGGAGCAACTCCGGAGTTCTGCGGAGGGATTGCTTTGCCTCGTCAAGAAAGGCATCGATGAATTCACCCGGGGTGGAGGCGTGCCTTGCACAGGCACATTCCGTCGCCTCTCTTATTACAGTGAGAATTGTTCCCTCTGTTGGGTTGATGACTGCGTGATATGCATATTCCACACCCTTTCGAAACGCCCGTTCAAGACAATTCACATCGGCCTCGTGTACGTCCTCGAAGCCGTGGCTTATTCCGTCGAAGAATTGCGAAAGAATTACACCGGAATTTCCCCTTGCGGAGAGGAGCATTCCGTCTGCAATGCTCTTTGCCGTGGCGGCGAGGTCGTCACTTGCCTCCGATTGTGTACCGCCCTTGATGGTTAAGAGCATATTTTCTCCCGTGTCACCGTCGGGGATCGGGAAGACGTTGAGGTCGTTGACCTCCTTTGAATGAATGTTCAGCACCTCTGTGCCGCCACGAAGCATTTCAGCATATACGCTTCCTGTTATTTTATCCTGATTTTTCATCATTTTTCACCAACCGAAAATTCGACAGCCTTGCCAAAGCCCCAAATTCCTATGGCATCGGGACCTATTGATGCACCGATTATGGGACCTATAACTCCGACGAAAACATCCTTGCAGGGAATACGCTCCTTCACTGTGCTTACAAGAGCCTCAACCTCGTCGTCCGCACAGTCTGCGTGCACGATATATATGGTCTGACTTTCGGAATCTACTATGCTTTCGGCAAGCAGATTTACTATTTCGTTGAATGACCCTCTACGCCCCTTAACCTTCTTGAACGCCGCCTGCTCACCGTTCTTATCGGAAATAATTATAGGCTTTACTCCGAGCAGATTCCCGAAGAATGCCGCAGAGCCCTTTACACGCCCCGCCTTATGTAGGGTGGTGAGCGAATGAACGGTTACGTATTCGTTGACCGTCTTTCGTATCGAAAGAATTTTTGATTCTATCTCCTCGGCACCCGCTCCCGCAGATGCCATTTTTGCCGCCTCGATTGCAAGCATTCCCTCGCCTATTGATGCATTTTGAGAGTCTATGCAAATTATTCTTTCTGAGCGTCCCTCACTCATCAGCCGCTCCGCTACCGCTCTTGCGGTGTTTACAGAGCTTGATTGCTTTAATGAGCAGCCTATATAAATGATATCAAAGCCCTCGTCAAGGTATTTTCGGAACACTCGGTCGAACTCGTTTGGAGGTACCTGCGTGGTGGTTATTCGCTTTCCTCCTCTCATCAACTCGTAAAGAGCGTGTGCCTCCTCCCTTGTCCACGTAAGGCTGGCGGGAGCCTCGATGCCGTCGCATACGGTCATCATTTGACAGTAATCGATGTCGTATTGTCGAAGAAACTCCTCCGAAAGGTCAGAGCAGGAATCGGTTAATATTTTTACTTTTTTCATATTGCACCTCCTAAAATCCTTTCTTTATATTATAAAACTAAAATGTCAACTTTTTATTAATTCAAAATCAACTTTTGTTGATTTATGGAAAAAATGGCTATACAGAGAGCTTGTAAGCATCAGCATCCCCGCATAGCCGTTTTGGAGTTATTTTTTCGGTAATTTTACAGTAAAGCGACATCCGTCCTCGGTATTTTCCTGACTTATTTCTCCGTGGTGAATGTCCAAGATTTTTTTCACAAGCGAAAGCCCAAGACCGTTGCCCTCGCTCTTGTGTGAGCTGTCACCCTGGTAGAACTTGTCGAAGATTCGCTTTTTCGTTTCCTCGTCTATACCGTTGCCCTGATCCTCAACCGTAAACAATACGCCGCCCTCACTTTCCGAAAGCCTGATTTTAACCGTGCTGCCCTTCGGGGTGAATTTAACCGCATTTCCGATCAGGTTGTTCCAAACGTGAATGAATATCCCTTGATTTGCAGAGTAGAGCACGGGGTCCATTTCCACGTCCAGCTCCAGCTCCTTTTCGGTCCACCTTTGCTCAAGCATCAGAAGAGATTGCCTGATTTGCTCGTCGAGGCGGAAGCTCTCGGATTTTGCTTCTATGTTTTGATTGTCAAGCCTTGAAAGCAGAAGTATGTTTCCGACAAGCTCTGAGAGCTTTTTTGTATTCAAGAGTATTTTTTCAACGTACCTTGCTTCTTCCTTTGTCATTTCCGTGTCCTGAAGCAGCATAGCGTAGCCCTCAATGGCGGTTACGGGTGTCTTAATCTCGTGCGATACGTTGGAAATGAAGTCGGATTTCAGCATTTCATTTGCCCCAAGCTCACGCACCATCAAATTGAAATTCTTGTATATATGCTCGATGTCCCTGAAATGCGATTCCTCGCCAAGCCTTACCGTAAAATCGCCACGTGCCACGCTCTCCATAGACTCGTCAAGCCTGCGTATGGGAATCAAAAGAAGTCTGTTCAGGACAAAAGCAAGCGTGCAGCCTATAAGCAAGCCGAAAATCACAACCCACGCCGCTGTCGGAATGTTTAAAAGCTCGTGGAAAAAGTCCTGAAAATTATAAGACAGAAACGTCGCCACTCCGAGTGCGACAAGCAGCTCGCCCGTGACAACAAGTGCAAGATACCAGCTTATGCCGAATTTTCTTTTAAGCTCGGGCTTCAATTTGCTTCTTTTCATATCTTAATTACCTTATATCCTATTCCGCGCATAGTGATGATTCTAAAATCGGGGCTGTCGCCGAATTTCTCACGCAGTCTTGCTATGTGTACGTCCACGGTGTGGGTGTCGGCGTCCGAGGAGTAGCCCCAGATTTCGTCCATCAGCTGCTGTCTTGTAAAAATTTTGCCGGGGTATGCCGCCATTTTATAAAGAAGCATAAATTCCTTTTGCGGAAGCACAAGACTTCCTTTTTCCGTTGTCACGGTCAAGGAGTCACATTCCATAACCGTCTGACCTATGGTCTGCCGCCTTTCGCTGACCATCTTTGCGCGGCGTAAAAGAGCCCCGACACGCAGTGAAAGCTCTCTTATGTTTATCGGCTTGACCATATAGTCGTCGCTGCCCGACATAAAGCCCCTCTCCATCTCGTCGAATGCGTCCTTTGCCGTAATCATAAGCACAGGCGTGGTGTATCCCGCATCACGCAGATTTTGCACCAGCTCGTGTCCGTCCATTACAGGCATCATAATATCGGAAATTATGAGGTCGTAGTAGCTCTCATCGACAGCGTCCAGCGCCTCTTTTCCGTTTGAAACTCCCCTCACCGAGTAGCCGTCCTTTGTAAGCACACGCTCAAAAAGGCGGCACAGCTCTCGGTCGTCCTCGGCTATAAGAATTTTGAACATACCTACCTCGCAAAAAGTTGTTTTCTTAAATTATACACCATCCGAACAGAAAAAACAAGAGAGAGAAGTAAATTTGCATTTTAACAGACGGCAAAAGTAGTTGTTGACAAAACCTTAAAACGGTGGTAAAATAATAGTGCAACGTAATTAAATAATTTTTGCAGGAGTGTACTATGCATTTTAGTGCTTCCTATTTTTTATTTTGACCCATAAATCAAAAGCTCAAAAGGAGAATGAAATGAAACTCAAAAGGCTCACCGTGATTTTCTTCGCATTGCTTCTTTCGCTCGGAGCGGTTTTCACGCTTGCTTCGTGTATGGACGAGGAGGACAATCACACTAAGGGGGACGCAAACGTCATCGCCACAGAGGGGCTCGACTTCCATCCGCTACCCGACGGCACCTACGCCGTCAGTGCAGGAAAAACGATTTTACTTGAAAAAATAATTATCCCCGAAAAGTACAATGGCAAAGCGGTAACTCAAATAACGGATGAGGCTTTTAGTAGTGCCGTTAACCTCAAGGAAATAACAATTACAGGTAGCGTGACGAGCATTGG
>JAZOQA010000052.1:0-8064 GCA_045655765.1 Eubacteriales bacterium
CCCTCCTCGCTTGTAGCAGCGACAACTTCACCGCCGGGACACATACAGAAGGTGTATACACCTCGAACCTTTGTATTATGTGCAAGGGCGTATTCGGCGTGTCCGAGATTTTCATTTCCGCAAAAATCTCCGAAAAGAGCCGCATCAATGTCGGCAGTCTTATGCTCTATACGCATTCCTACGGAAAAGGGCTTTGCTTCAACGGCAAAATTACTGTCAAAGAGCATTTTGTAAGTATCCCTTGCACTGTGTCCGATTGCCAAAATGAGTGCGCCTGCGGCAAACGAGCCTTTTGTGGTTAAGACCGACCTCACTCTGCCAAAGGAATCAAAGCACGGCTTGATAAAGCAGGTATTATAAAGCACCTCTGCACCAAGCATTTCTATTCTTTTTAGCATTTTTTCAACTACCGCCGAGAGTATATCGGTGCCTACGTGCGGCTTTGCAAGATATTTGATTTCGGCGGGTGCACCGAACTCAACGAATTTTTCAAGAACAAATGACGAAAGAGAGTCACCGATTCGTGTAATAAGCTTTCCATCTGAAAAGGTTCCTGCTCCGCCTGCACCAAACTGAATGTTTGTATCGGTGTCAAGCACACGCCGCTCTGTAAAGTGGCGTACAAGCTCAATCCTATCACGTACCGAAGCTCCTCTTTCAAGAACAAGCGGCTTGTATCCTGCCTCCGCAAGCATAAGTGCAGAAAAGAGTCCGCAGGGGCCTGTTCCAACCACTACGGGGCGTGCCGTAAGCTCTTCCGTGCCAAAGGTTACTGTAGGTTTGCTTTCCTTAATTTCAGAAGCACCGAGACCTTTGAGCCTTTCGACTTCTTTTTCCGAAAAAGCACCCTTAAACCCGACGGAATAAACGATTTTTATGTCACGCTTATGACGTGCATCAATGCTTTTTCTGAATATAAAGAATTCGCTTTCAGAAAACTTTACACCTGCTTTTGAGAGTCTTTTTTTTACAACCGAAAACGCCTCTTGATAAGAGGCGTTCGGCGATAAATTAATGTTATTTATAACAAAAATTCGGTTAGAGAAACTCATATCGTTACCCGAAATTACAGATTTGTGTACTTGACAAAAAGCCAAACGACCACAGCCGCAATAAAGCAAAATGCCGTAGTCAGAATTGTACCGAGCTTAATTCCGAAAATCTTTTTATTCATAGTTTTCTCCGTATTGTCGCCGATTGACGATTTGTATTAATTGTGTTTTAAGCTTCCTCCGCTTCTTTTGCCGAGCGAAGAAGCTTTTTTGTAAGGAAGCGTCTTAAAGAATCTACGTTGTGGTCTCTTGTAAGTCCACAGTCGTATGCAACTGAAATAATTCCCGTCTCCTCCGAAACGATGACTATAATAGCGTCGCTTGATTCGCACATTCCGATTGCCGCTCTGTGACGGCTTCCAAGGGAGGAATCAAGGTCGGTACGCTTAGTCAAGGGCAAATAGCAGCCCGCTGCAGAAATCTTACCGTCTTCGATTATAACGGCACCGTCGTGAAGAGGTGCGTGGTTAAAGAAAATATTGCGTAAGAGTGTGGAGTTGACGTCTGCGTTGATTCTGACGCCCGTTTCACTTATATCATCGATTTGTGTATTTCTTTCGATAACAATAATCGCACCCGTTTTGGAAGCCGAGAGGTCGGCTGCTGCGGAGCATATGTTGTCAATTACCCTTTTGTAAAGTGCGGTGTGCTTGCTTCCTAATCCGGAAAATCTACCAAGCGAGCCGGAACCAAGCTTTTCAAGTGCCTCACGGATTTCAGGCTGGAAAATAATAACAAGTGCCAAAATTCCGTAATTAAACACACCCGATAGAATGAAAACAAGACCGTCGAGATTGAAAAGCTCACCAAGCCCCCATACAACGGCACAAAGAAGAATGCCAATAATAAGAGCCCACGCCTTACGTGTCTTTAAAAAGTTAAAGGCGATGAAGAAAATTGCAGTAAGCAAGATTATATCAAAGGCATCAGAAACCTTAAAGTCGCGAAATATATCAAGAATATTCGACAAAAAAGTCGCAAAATCTATCTTTAATAAAAAATTCATTTTATACCCCTTGCGAAGTTGTTGGCAGAATAAGTACTCAGTTATATTTATAAGTATAACATATATCTTTTAAAATTTCAATCCCTTTTAAATATTTTTTTGAATTTCTCTGTGTCGGAATTTTTTATCACAAGAAAAAACAGGATTTTCTAAAAATGATGTAATTTCCTTCATAAAAATACACATTAGGTTTACAAATACGGCAAAATACTGTAAAACGGGAATATTTTTGCAAGATTTCCTTCAAAATCTATTGTAAATGCTAAAAAAATGTGTTAAAATAGTTTATTGGAAAGAAATATCATTAAAACCCGACCGAAAGATGTCACACTTTGACACTAAAGGTGCGGAGGAAAGCGAGTTAAACATATTATGGCAAACGATATTTCACAGAGAATAAAAAACGTATATTCTACGTTTTCAAAGGGTCAAAAGAAAATTGCAAATGCAATTCTTAACGACTATGACAAGGCGGCGTATATGACCGCAGCAAGCCTCGGCAGATACGTCGGAGTTTCCGAATCAACGGTTGTACGCTTTGCAGGAGCACTCGGCTTTGAGGGATACGTTGAATTCCAGCGTGCTGTTCAAGAGCTTGTCCGTACAAGGCTGACTCCCAATCAAAGAATAGTAATCACCAAGCAGCGTATCGGACGTGGCGACGTGCTTGAAAACGTTATGGAGTCGGATATAGGAAAAATCAGATTTACACTCGACACACTTGACAGAGATGCATTCTACCGTTCCGTTGATGCAATTCTCCGTGCCGAGAAGATTTACATAATGGGGGCAAGAAGCGCCGTTGTACTTGCTCAGATGCTCGATTACAACCTCTCCCTTATATTTGACAACGTAAAATTTGTCCGTCCCTCCTCCTCTGCCGAAATCTTCGAGCAGATGTTTTCAATAGATGAAAACGACGTTTTGATTGCCTTTTCATTCCCGAGATATTCAACGAAAATGGTGAGTGCAGTAAAATACGCACGTCAAAGAGGTGCAAAGGTTGTTGTTTTGACCGACTCCGAAATTTCCCCCATTGCGGAGTATGCAGATTGTCTGCTTACAGCACAATCGGATATGGCGTCCTTTATGGATTCGCTCGTGGCACCCGTGAGCATTATCAACGCTATTATTGTTGAAATCACTAATAGATGCGAAAAGAAAATCACCGAACGCTTTGATACCCTTGAACAGATATGGGACGAGTACGGCGTTTATACGAAACGGTAAATATTATGCAAAATAAAATTAAAATCGCCGTTGTAGGCGGGGGGGCGGCAGGTATGATGGCGGCTGGAACAGCTCTTTCCTTTGGCGGTGACGTTACTGTTTTTGAGCACGTTGGAAGACTTGGAAAAAAGCTTGCGATTACAGGCAAAGGCAGATGTAATGTTACAAACGATTCCGCACCGAACGAAATACTTGAAAACGTCACGAGAAATCCGAGATTTCTTTATACAGCCCTCAATGCCCTGCCACCGTCTGAGGTAATCTCGCTCTTTGGCGAGCTTGGAGTAAAATTAAAAACCGAACGAGGTAAGCGTGTTTACCCTGAATCGGATAAGGCATCAGATATTGTAGAGGCACTGAAAAGATACTGTCAAAAGGCCAAAATCGTGTATGCAAGCGTCACTGCGATAGAACGCTCCGATGACGGCTTTTTAGTCACCGCAGGTAAAAGAAAAAGCACGTTTGACCGTGTGATACTCGCCACAGGCGGAAAATCCTATCCATTAACAGGCTCCGACGGCTCCGGATATGCCTTGGCTATCTCGCAAGGTCACACTGTTACAGAGCTTCGGCCATCTCTTGTTCCGCTTGAAAGCAACTCGGAATACTGCTTGCAGATGCAAGGACTTTCACTTAAAAACGTGGCAATCAAAATCACAAATAAGAATGGGAAAGTCTTGTACACCGACTTTGGTGAGATGATGTTTGCCCATTTCGGTGTTACAGGTCCTGTAATTCTCTCCGCTTCTGCTCATCTTTGCGGTCAGGATTTTAACGGAATGGAGCTTTCGATAGATTTAAAGCCTGCCCTTGATGAGCACACGCTTGATGCAAGGCTTATTTCTGATTTTTCGGCAAACTCAAATAAGGATTTAATCAATGCCCTCGATGCACTTTTACCCTCAAAAATGATTGAGCCCTTTATTTCCTATTCGGGTATTAATCCAAGAAAAAAGGTCAATTCAATTACAAAAGAAGAAAGAAAACGCATTCTTAATTCACTTAAAGCTTTTAAAATTCCCCTCACGGGAACACGCCCTATCGACGAGGCTATAATAACCTCGGGCGGCGTGGAAACAAGAGAGATAAATCCCAAAACAATGCAGTCAAAGCTCACCCCCGGGCTTTACTTTGCAGGCGAGATGATTGACGTCGATGCTTATACGGGTGGATATAATTTACAGATTGCCTTTTCAACCGCATATTTGGCGGGAAAAAATGCGGCAGAATGGAGTTAAAATGATTAGAATTGCAATAGACGGTCCCGGTGGAGCCGGCAAATCAAGCCTTGCAAAGGCGGTAGCAAAACGTCTTGGAATAATATACGTTGATACGGGTGCCCTTTATAGAACGATAGGTCTTTATATGGTTCGTCTCGGTATAGACCCAAA
Organism: Eubacteriales bacterium; assembly: GCA_045655765.1. Lineage (GTDB taxonomy): Bacteria > Bacillota > Clostridia > Oscillospirales > CAG-272 > UBA1740. The sequence continues at coordinate 4,680 of JAZOQA010000052.1, forward strand.
GGATGCGACGGCTGTTTCCGAGAAGCTCGGCGGCTTCAAATTAGAGCTTTCGTTTGTTGACGGAAAGCAGGTTATTCTCCTTGACGGCGAGGATGTAGGAGATAAAATCAGAACTCCCGAGATTTCAATGGCGGCATCGGCAGTCAGTGCAATCCCCGAGGTTCGTTCATTCTTGCTTGAGACCCAAAGAAATATAGCAAAGAAGAACAGTGTAATAATGGACGGAAGAGATATTGGCACTGTCATTCTTCCCGATGCGGAGGTCAAAATTTTCTTAACCGCCTCCCCCGAAGCAAGAGCAAAACGCAGATATGACGAACTTGTTGCAAGGGGACAGGACGTCAACTATGAGACTGTATATGCCGAAATGGTGGAAAGAGACAAAAACGACTCAACAAGAGCCATAGCGCCTTGCGTTCCTGCACCTGATGCTATAATGCTCGACAATTCCGCACTTACGGCAGAGGGTACTGTTGACAAGGTTATCAAAATCATCCAGAAAGCAAAAAAAAAATTAAATAAACGCAACGGCTATATGAAGCTCCACCTTGTCCTTGCTCCGATAATCAAATTTTTCTTAAAGGTTCACGCCCACGGTACGGAAAATATACCTAAAGAGGGTGGCGTCTTGATATGCTCAAACCACATAGCCATAAGAGATGTTTTTGTTATTGCGGTCAGTGCAAAAAGACAAATTAAGTTTATAGCAAAAAAGGAGCTTTTCGGTGTACCGCTGCTTGGAAGAATCATACGTGCCCTCGGTGCTGTCCCCGTTGACAGAAAAGGGGCTGACGTAGCGGCGGTACGCACTTCTATCGGACTTTTGGAGCGTGGGGACTTGGTTTCTGTCTTTCCTCAAGGACACCGCAACCCCGGTGTTGACCCCGCCAAGACAGAAATCAAAAACGGTGCGGCACTCATTGCTTACCGCTCAGGTGCTGACGTTATCCCCGCATTTATCAGTGTAAAGAAACATAAATACGGCTTATTCAAGCGCGTTGATTTGTATTTCGGCGCTCCTATTCACAATTCAGAGCTTGGATTTGTAAACGGAGGCACCGAAGAATATAAGGCTGCGGGTGCAAAGATTTTCTCTTCTATTATTGACTTGAATCCTCAAGCCGCAACCGTCACGGAGGTATCCGATAATTGAACGTAACGCTTTCAAAATACGCAGGCTTCTGCCCGGGGGTTAAGCTCGCTGATTTTACGGTTAGAAAGCTGCTTAGAGATCGCTCCGAGGGAGAAGAAATTTACACACTCGGGCATCTAATACACAACAGACACTATATAGAGGAGCTTGAGAGCCTCGGCGTAAAATCCATAAACCTTGACGAAATCGAGACCCTCGCCGCAGCGGCAAAAAAATTAACTGTAGTCGTCAGAACGCACGGAGTTACAAAAGAGGTACACGAAAGGCTCGAAGCCTATGCTGCGACCTACCCCGGCTTTCGCTTTATTGACGTAACCTGCAAGGACGTAAAGAAGATTCATAAAATAGCGGAGGAAAATACCTCGTCTGATACTTGCTTCATACTCTTTGCGGAAAAGGAGCATCCCGAGGCTGTCGGAATTTTAAGCCGTGCCAAGGGAGAAAAGCATATTATATCCTCTCTCGAAGAGCTTAAAGCTCTTAATATTGGAGACAAAATGCCTATTTTATGCTCCCAAACCACCCAAAATTTGTTAGAATTTGAAAAAATTAAAAAATTTTTAAAAAAACTATATACAAATACTAAAATTTATGATACAATATGCAATGTCACTGAAAATCGTCAGAACGAAGCTGTAAAAATTGCAAAGCAATCGGAGCTGATGGTTGTAATCGGTGGAAAGGACAGCTCAAACACAAAACGTCTTTATGACCTTTGTAAGGCGATCTGCCCCAACACCGTACATATAGAATCGGCTAATGACTTGGTTACTGATTTTCCTGACAGCACAAAAAGTGCAGGATTAACCGCGGGAGCTTCCACGCCCGACGGTATAATTACGGAGGTGTTAAAAGTTATGGAAGAAATCAAAAACACAGACTTCGGCGAAATGCTTGGAGACTCGCTCAAAACTTTACATACAGGAGAAACAGTTACCGGTACCGTATTCACTATCAGTGAAAACGAGATAAAGCTCGACCTTGGCGCTAAGTTTACTGGCGTGCTTACAAAAGAGCAGATCACAGACGATCCTGCCGCTAAGCTCTCTGAGATGTTTAAGGTTGGTGACGAAATCGAAGTATTCGTTATCAGAGTCGAGGATGGCAAGGGTCTTGCCACCGTTTCAAAAAAGCGTGTAGACGCTGACAACAGCTGGGTTGTTCTTAAAGAGGCTTACGAGAGCGGTGAGGTTCTCGAGGGCAACGTTATCTCCCAGAATAAGGGCGGCGTTGTTGTTCTTGTAAAGAACAATTCCGTTTTCGTTCCCGCATCGCAGACCGGTATCGCAAAGGGCGGAGATCTCTCCGTGCTTGTCGGCACAAAGCAGAAAATAAAGCTTATCGAGTTCGATGAGGGCAGAAAAAAGGCACTCGGCTCCATCAAGGTTATCCTTGCTGAGGAAAAGCGTGCTCGTGAGGATGCAGTATGGGCAACTCTTGAGGTTGGTCAGCACTTTATGGGTACTGTAAAGAACCTCACGCCTTACGGTGCTTTCGTAGACATCGGCGGCGTTGACGGTATGGTTCACAACACTGAGCTTTCCTGGAAGAGAATCAAGCATCCCTCGCAGATCGTTTCCGTCGGTCAGGTTATCGACGTATTCATCAAGGAGCTTGACGTAGAAAAGAGAAGAATTTCTCTTGGCTACAAGACTCAGGAGATGGACACCTGGTTCCAGTTCACCCAAAAGTTTAAGGAAGGCGACGTTGTTTCCGCAAAGATAGTTTCCCTTATGCCCTTCGGTGCTTTTGCAGAGGTTTATGAGGACGTTGACGGTCTTATCCACATCTCGAAAATTTCCACCGAGAGAATAAACGCTCCCTCCGACGTACTTAAGGTTGGCGACGTTGTTGACGTAATGATTACCGAAATTGACGACGAGAACAGAAAGCTTGCACTTTCCATTCGCGCACTCAAGGAAGAAGAAGAGCGAGCTGCAAGAGAGGCTGCTCGTAAAGAGGAAGCGGCAGCAAGAGCTGCTGAGGAAGCTGCCGAGGCTGAAAGAATCGCTCAGGAGAGAGCTGATATGGCTCCCTACATTGTAGGCTCTATCTAATTTGAATCTTATAGGCTGTGGGCATATGCCGACAGCCTATGTTTTTATTAAATATTAAAAAAACAGCATAAAATCAAAGGCAGAACAAAAAAAGCACGACATAATAAATGTCGTGCTTCTTTTATTTTTAGCTTTACTTTATTGGTTTTGACTCGCCTTGTATTCAAGGTACTCC
>JAZOQA010000053.1:0-9542 GCA_045655765.1 Eubacteriales bacterium
GAACCTTGCCGTAAGCATCGTCACAACAAGCGTCAGCACCGCCTGTATGACCTTGCAGACAATTATCCACGAGGCGTTTTTCACTACTCTGTTTTTTAGCATTTTGGACTCCGACAATGAATTGGTTTTATACCCCGGCTACCTCAAGAAAGAGGCGGGGGTGTATCACTTTCAAGCGTTTTTGTTCTCTAAAATATCAGCTATTCTCTTACAAGCCAAGCCGTCACCGTAGGGGTTGCTTGCCTTGGACATTGCGTCGTACTCCGCCTTGTTTTCCAAGAGGAGCTTGAAGCTTTTATAAATAACCTCTTCGTCCGTGCCGACAAGCTTTAAGGTGCCTGCCTTGATTCCCTCGGGACGCTCGGTTGTGTCACGCATAACAAGAACGGGCTTGCCAAGCGAGGGAGCCTCCTCCTGGATTCCTCCTGAATCGGTCAGAATCATATAGCTGCGTGCAAGGAAATTGTGAAAATCAAGAACCTCAAGTGGCTCTATGATATGTATACGGTCAAGTCCGCCAAGCTCCTCATCTGCAGCTTGACGCACAACGGGGTTCATATGGATAGGATAGATTGCCTTTACGTCGGGATGCTCCTCCATAACACGTCTTATCGCTCTGAACATATTATGCATTGGGTCGCCGAGATTTTCACGTCTGTGGGCGGTAATCATAATCAAGCGGCTCCCCTTCGCCCACTCGAGCTCGGGGTGAGTGTAATCCTCACGTACTGTGGTTTTAAGGGCGTCTATTGCCGTGTTTCCCGTAACGTAAATCGTACTCTCGTCCTTTCCCTCTTTAAGCAAATTATCCTTGGAAAGATCGGTAGGAGCAAAATTGTATTTTGCCACAATTCCAACCGCCTGACGGTTAAATTCCTCAGGATACGGGCTGTAAATGTTATAAGTACGAAGTCCCGCTTCAACGTGTCCCACAGCAATTTGCATATAGAAGCACGCAAGTGCTGTGACAAACGTTGTGGACGTGTCGCCGTGAACTAGGACAACGTCGGGCTTAACCTCCTCGAGGACACTCCTTATTCTGTCCAGAATATTTATCGTAACGTCGAACAGAGTCTGCTTCTCTTTCATTATAGAGAGGTCGTAATCGGGAGTCACTTTAAACGCCGTCAAAACCTGATCGAGCATTTGGCGGTGCTGACCCGTAACACATACCACCGTTTTTATATCTTTTCTTGATTTAAGCTCATTAACAAGAGGACACATCTTTATAGCCTCGGGACGTGTTCCAAAGACGAGCATTACTGTTTTCATAAAGGCCTCCGAAAAATATTAAAGTCTATACGTTCCGTCAAGCTCGCAAACTTTTCTCGTATCCAAAACTATCTTGCCACGGAGCTTGTCTATATTTTCCTTGATCTCATTGTGATTTACCATAATAACAACAAGATCGGTGTCCTCAAGGAACTTATCAAAATCGTGATATTGATTTTTTACAATATCCTTCGTTATATAAGGGTCGTAAACCTTGAGGGGCTCTGCAAGATGCTTTTCCTGACATTCAAGCAGCTGAAGCGTAGGAGATTCACGGTAATCGTCCACGTTCTCCTTATAGGTCAAGCCGTAAAGTCCAACACGGGAAATGTCCGTCATTCCACGCTCCTTCATAATGGTATGAATGCGTTCAAGAACAAACTCGGGCATAGAATCGTTGACCCTCATAGACTCCCAAATAACCTTCGTCAATGAGGGATAGTCGCCAACAAGGAACCAAGGGTCTACGGAAATACAGTGACCGCCAACACCGGGGCCGGGTTGAAGAATATTTACACGGGGGTGCATATTGCATATACGGATAATCTCGTAAACGTCCATATCATCGTGTCGGCAAATCTTTGCAAGCTCGTTTGCAAAAGCGATATTTACCGCACGGAACGTATTTTCAACAACCTTGGTCATCTCGGCGGTTTTTATATCGGTTACAACTATATCGCCAAGGCAGAACGAGGAATAAACGTTTTTAATTTTCTCGCCGATAGCAGGGTCGTCCGCACCTATGGTACGGGAGTTGTGGAGAAGCTCGTAGACCATATTTCCGGGGATAATACGCTCGGGAGCATGAACGAGGTTTATATCCTCGCCTATAACAAAACCGTTTTCTTCTATTATGGGACGTACGAACTTATCTATTGTTCCCGGTGAAACGGTAGATTCGATAACCACCGTCGCTCCCTTAGGACAAATGCGCATAACCTCTTTCACTGCCGCATTTACGTAGCAGGCATCGATTTTTTTGCTGAAATTGTCATAAGGTGTCGGAACGGATACAATGTAAACATCGGTCTTTTGATACTCAGTAGTAAACTTAATGCCCGCCTTTACTGCATCTGCAAAAAGCTCGTCCAAGCCCTTTTCCTCAAACGTGGTTTTCCCGGCATTCAGTGTTGCAACAAGCTCCTTGTTGTAATCCGTGCCGACAACCTCCACTCCGTGCGATGCCAGCATCAGTGCCGTCGGAAGTCCTATGTAGCCAAGTCCTATTACGTTAATCATTTTTGTTTCCTCCAATATTGTTTATATAATGCATTTTGTATCACATTTACATTTTTGTCTTGTTTGTGTGCTTGAAAATACTACCAATCGACTTTAGTATATCGGCGTTTGCAATCATGGCTATTATAACCGAAGCTATTAAACAAATGATATTAACCGTCATTCCGCAAACATAAAACATAACAACAAATGTCATTATCGGTATCAATAACAAATAGCACTTAAAATCAGGCATTATATCAAAGAATCTTTTAGATATATATTTTTTTGATATAAGGAGCACAATGTTAGATACCATTAATGATATTATAGCTCCCCAAACACCGAATTTGGGAATCAAAAGCAAACAAAAGATAACATTTGTTGCAGCTCCCATAATTGTTGATGTTAACATACCGTTGGTTTTTTTTGCACACTGAAATCCTGTACCGTAAAAAGTAGATAAAATGTTTATATATGTCATCGCATATAAAAGCGGCATATATTTTATAGCTGTCAAATATCTTTCATTTAAAAACAACGGTACACAAACACTCGTCATAGGTACCATAATCATAATAATTGACAGCATCATTTTAGCTATTTTGTTATATGCTGTACTATAAAAATTATTGCGTCCAGCATCATTGTACGTTTCATATGCTGTCTCGGTCCAAGCCAAGTGAAAAATGCTATATAACGACACCAATAAGTCTGAAAACTTATTTGCTATTGAGTATATTCCAAGAGTAGCTTCTCCGTGGACATTTGAAAGGTGAAGCTTTGTAAATCCACTTAAAAACCACCATATAAGATTTCCTGGAACAAATGGTAAAGCGTATTTAATTAATGCTTTTTCTGTTTCCCAATCAAAAGCCTTAAACGAGATATGTTTATAAAAACCTAACGCAAAAAACATTATTACAAACACCGAAACAAAGCCTGCTATAGGTGACAATAACAATGATATGCTTCCCATATTAAGACCAGCTATAAACACAACGTTAAGTCCGATATGTATTCCGGCATTAAAAACGCCCATAAAAGCATACATTTTGTTATGCTTCAATCCTCGGTAAATCTGCAATATATAGGACGACCAACACGATGTTACAATATATATTCCGCCGAGCAACACAAAAATGTCGTGACACAAAAAATACAACACAGATGTAATACTCAAGGCAAGTATGCTACTCATAAACAACAAGATGAATGAGTTGCTTATAATCTTTTTTCTTTCCTCGAATGAATTAACATCAACCAAAAATCTAAAAGCAGCATTTTGTATTGTAAACGATATTATGGGAATTAAAAACTGTGATACCGTAAAGACCATATCAACACTTCCGTATTGAGCGGGTGATAATTTATCGGTATATAACGGTAGCAGAAGAAAACTTAATATTTTAGTCGAAAAATTTGCTATAAAATAAACAGCGGTAGTCCCTGCCAATTTTTTCGCAATGCTCTTTTTTTGCATAATTTACCAATAACACCCACCTTCTACAGAGTCGGCGTTTTTGGGCTTTTCGTTTTCCGACGGACGAACCCAAGCATCATTATAAAGAGCTGTGATTACAGGATTTCCATCGTCCGCTCTTTTAGACTTTATTCCAAAAAGGTACTGCGTTGCTCCACCCAAATGTATTGCCTGTTTTCCGGATTTTTTAAGCATTGCAGCTAACGGAAATCCGTATGCGCCACAACCTATTATTGCAACATCAAAATCGATTTTCATAGCCTCATCGTGCATATACTGGAGAGCCTCGAACCAATCGTTAAATCTTTCATCCTTCTCGCCTGCTATTGTTTGAACCGCCTTTAGAGTTTTAAGCTCGAATTCAGGCAATATATCAGTTCCCGGGAACAAAAGCTCTCTTTTTTTATATTGACTTTTTATCGTATCCTCAAAAGGATGAATGATCAATACTTTTTTTCCTACAAGGGCTCTTGTCCAATGATTTTCAACATACCAAGGCTCCAATCCTCTGTTACGAACCAAAGTAGCTTGAGGTGCATAATTTTTTATGAAATACTCTTCCATAGTAGAATAGTAAAGACCGATTAAGTCAACTTGTGCACTGCTTTCTATCATTAAATCCCCAAACTTTGAAGCTAATGCTTGGTCATTAGGAAAAAAGCCTGCATTGTTGCAAAAAGCATTCAACTTTCTTTCCTTTATTTTTTTCACATAGCCCCATTTTTGAAGAACTCTTATAAATGAAATAGCCAACTCAACTGAACCGTATCTTGCCACCATAAAAGGCTTATCTGTTTGCAAAAGATTATAAATGTAATCACTCCCCTCCTCAATGCTTATCCTTTTCTTTCCTGCATACTTTTCCGGCCTTGTATCTGGCGTATATCGCTTCTGGTCTAATCTTGATTTTATATAACCCAATGTAAATGTAAAAATATTATTCATTTATTGGCCTCCTTAAAATTTAACATTTAAAATACTTTTCTCAAAATCAAGAAGCTTTTTAAACTCATTTTCCCAGTTGATTTCATCGGAAAGTTTTTTTGCATTTTCTGCACATTTGTTATAGAAGTCCTTATCTGTATAAAGCTTGATAACCGCATCAGCGAAGCTCTTGGGTGTGTTGTCCTGGATAACAATTCCGAATTCGTATTTTTCATTCAAGTATCTATGCTCGGGTATGTCAGACATAATGACGGGCAAGCCCGCAGAGGCATATTCAAACAGCTTGTTGGAAACAGACAGCTTAAAGTTAAGGCATATAGCTTCGGTAACAGCTACACCCACGTGAGATTTTGAAGCCTCGGGAATCAACTCTTGAACAAGAACCTTGGGATAAAAAACAACATTGTCTGCAGCAAGCTCATCGACTCTGCTATGTAAAGACTCTTCAAGGCGACCAAAGCCTCTGAGTGCCAATTTAATTTCAGGATAATCCTTCAAAAGCGGAGCTGCCTCCACCATTACGTCATAGCCCCTACCCTCATAAAATTGACCGTGATTGAGCACCTCAAAACCGTCGTTCTTTTTATCTGCAAAGCATTGCTCTGATTTTAAGGAGCAGTTAGTAACGACCATCGGCTTTTCTATATTGTACTCGTTAGCAAAATATTCTGCCGCCGCATTGCTTACGCAGACCATTTTGTCAATATGCTTTACAATGCGCTTTTCACGGCGTCTTTGAACGAAAGCATAAAGGCGTTTGTCTTTGTAATAAATGTTTTCTGTATCTATTTCATGAGAATCATATATTAATTTACACTTAAGTTTTTTAGCAGCCATATATGCGGGGATGAGTGCACTGAGATCATTTGCATGGATTATATCAGGCTTTTGCTCAATTATAGCATCTCTAACAGCTTCTTGCATAAGCCTCACTTTTTTCAATTTTTTTAGTACACTTTTCTGTCTCCCCTCATACCTTGGATCGGGTGTAACAATTACCGTTTTACAGGGCATTTGTTTGACCTTTTCCTCATCGTATCTATTGCACTTTAACCCGACACAAACAAGGTCGTTCCCGCCAGCTAAATATTCTTTTATTTGCTTTCTAACTCTTGGGTCATACCAAATTGAATTTAATACAACATCACATACTTTCATACCTTTATCCACCTATGTTTTATTTAATTACTTTCCTAAAATACAAATCTTGTACGTATAACATTTGTGCAAAATCCAATCAATAAGAACAAATAAATTTCATCCATAAAAGAAGCTGACATAAACAGCTTGATAAATCCTGTGACAAACAATGGCAAAAGAATCAAAATCTGCTCACCCGATTTTGGCAACCGTCTTATAGTTTTAATAAAAAGCAATATAAGTGCCAAAAACAGTCCTGTTCCAATGAAAATTCCGAACGAAACCCAAAACTCTATAATTATATTGTGTGCATAAGTTCCAAGTGCGGCTCGGTCTGCATAAAGACCCGCCCCCAAAACTGGCTGTGATGAAATCATACTTAAAAGTGCCTCTGATATCGCATCTCGTCCTGTGGAATCGGTTACTGTTCCCTCAAAATATTTATCGAAAATTCGAGTACTGAGTCCTATACTTTCTGCAAAATTTTGCAAAACCGCCATTATAGAATCGAGCTGAATCAAAACCGCCGCCGCTATGCATACGATAACAACTCTTGCCAAAACAGGATGTTTATACTTCTTGAAAAACATCAAGAAAACAATAAGCATAATGACAAGACAAAGAATCGGGCCTCTGCTTCCGAGAGAAAACAGCATCAAAACACCGACCACCGACGTGATTGTATTTACTATTACGTTTAATATTCCTTTTTGATTAAAAGCAGCTAAAATAACAACGCAAACGTGAGGAAGCAGTTTATATGATCCATCCATATCTCCTCCGGCATATATAGAATTTGCATCGTCCACCGAAGAAACAAAGAAAAGCTTATATACAGTAAACGCAAACACCGTCGCAATTGAAAGTGCACGTATCCACGGATATATTCGCTTGAAATCTATGGAAATGCCTATATAATAAAGAGGAAATACGTTAATTATGAAATTGCTGAGATGCTCATTTAACACAGCTTCATTTTGCGGAAACAATATGAAGTTTGACAAACAAACCGTTATAACGATTACACCAAAAATCACGTCTGCTACTTTTAATTTTTTAAATATAGCAGGCAAAGCCAGACATACAAAAATTATATATGCAAAAGCAATGATTTCGTCAACGAAGGCTCCTAGCAAAGGAACTCGCATAAATGCGGCTCGAGCATAGCCCAGAATAAGATATCTTGTCCAAACCATAAGTGCGAGTATAAACAATGCAAACTCGCTTATATTCATTTTTGTTTTACTTACTGCTTGCACCGTTTTCACTTTTCCGATGCTTTTTGCTACGTTCATTTATAACCTCTTGATTTTAAACTTCATATAAGCTCTAAAAGTTCAATTATCTTTTGAGCTTGCTTTTTTGCATTTTTCTCATTCTTAACGAATTCCGCCGCTCTTTTTGCACGTTCAGCAGCCTCGCCGTTTTTATCCTCGCAGGCCTCAATCAATACGTCTCTTAATGCTTCGACAGAATTATCCTTGACATAATTTATGTATTGATCGTATTCATCGGGAATTCCGTCAAGCTTATAGGCAACAAGCGGTACCCCCGAGGAAAGATATTCAAGATTTTTTGACGGGAAACTGTACTTGGTAAATTCCTCGTTGTTTTGACGTGGATTAACCAGCACGGTAACTCTTCGCTGCAGTTTCATAACATCTTTGTGATCAACCTTCCCGAGGAATCTTATTCTTTTATCGTTCTTGCAGTAGTCATTTATAATCGATTCTGCATTCCCCAAACCACAAAGAATCAACTCATATTCCGTAGATTCTATTTTTGAAAAAGCCGCCATCAATTCCAAAATACCATACTTTTTGTTCATACTGCCGGTATAAAGAATTGTTTTTTTGTCGCAGTAGTTGGTTGTATAGTCTAACTCATCGAAATTAGATGCGATACCTTCAACTACCACATAAGGCTTATTTATTTTCAATTTCTGCCTCATATGCTCAGTCAACAATACAAAACCATCAAAAAACTCTCTGAGCTTTCGGTTTGTTTTAATTTGAGAATTTACATATGCACGCTGTATGCAATTTAAATCAGCGTTTGCGGCAAACTCTGTGATATCTGCAATTATTTGGATAGCCAAAATATCACGATTGACTTTTTTTGCTGCTTTTACCGCCCTCATAAGAACGTTATTCTCGGAATAGCATATCAATATTTTTTTTGATCCATTCTTGTTTTTAGCCCAAAAACTTACAGCCTTATCACAAGCATGGGAACTAAGAATCTGTTTTGCATAAGTTACATTACAAAAACCGACCGTTTCAAAAGAAAAAGATTCACTGTAATTTTCATTATCGTATTTCACAAATGCATCTTTATAATTACTTGGCCAGCTATCAATGGGCAATAAAGATACAATTCTAACTGTATCAATGCCGTTATCCATAAATCCTTTCACAAGGTTCCACTGTAATACATTAGCAGCATCCTGCATATCTACACGAGCTTTTTTTCTAATCTCTTCGCCTTTGTTTTTAGGAAACATTCTTCCTAAAAATAACAAATCTATATTGTCGCTCACATTCTACTCCTTCACACTTTCGCACAAGATTTTCTGAAAACGATTTGCGTTACTGTTAGCATCATGATTATTTTTAACTAAGCTCAATGCATTTGTAATATATTTTTCTCGCATCTTTTCATCCGAACAAAGATTTCGCAAAACAGTTTCCAGCTCTTTTTTGCTTTCCACCACATATGCCGCCTGGTTATCCTTTAAATATTCTGAACAAGCTATGTTACCAGGGGCATACAGTAAAAAGCACCTGCCACTTGCCAACGAATCGGCTATTTTTGTAGAGAAAGCATACTTTAGATCCTCTTTATAATAGTCCGAAAAATTCTCTGTGTGAACCAAAATATCGCTGTTTTGCATTACTTCAATTACTTGCTCGTAGTTAACAAAGCCTTGATAATTAATGCCTCTGCAAGCCTCAAAAGCCAACTCAACACCTTCATTAGGTATTTTCCCATAAACATCCAATTTATAAGATGCTGAAACATTCTGTAAGGCGTTGGCGATTTCTATTAAGCCTTCATGTCGACCAACACCCAAATTGCCAAGATATGAAATCTTTAAAACTTTATTTACTTTATTATTTACATTAGGTTGCATTTGCGTTGCAGTATAAATCACCTCGGACGGAAGCGAAAACTGAGAGTCATAATCTTTTTTCAATCGTTCACAGCAATATATACTTAATTTCGCTTTTTTTATTGTTTTGCGAAATTCTTTACAAAAGGCTCTATGAAAAGTCGGATATAACAGCTTTGCAATTCCTCTAGATCTGAAATAGTCAAATTTTTTAAAGTAATATGCCTCACTGTTATAAATCACAATCGGCACATCATATCTTTTTGCTAAACTTCTAACCAACTTAAACATAAATGCACTGTCTCCTGCTTGAAGCAAGATAAGTTGCGGAGCAAAACCATCCACCCAATCATAAAATGCTTTGCCCGCCCA
>JAZOQA010000054.1:0-1962 GCA_045655765.1 Eubacteriales bacterium
CCTCGGTGCGTCGTGTGTGCAGCTATCAAGGTAATGATAACGGTGATAGTCGTCAACGCAAAGGCGGAACACGAGGCAGATGCCCCCCTCATAGCGAGCGGCAAGCTCCACGTCTTGTATAAGTGTTGCTGCAGTATAAGAATACCCCTTAATCTCAAACGTAGCTTTGCTGTCTATTTGGTATACGGAGAGCTTTGAGTCACACGGACTTATAAAAGCATCAGCATCCATATCAAAGGGACGAAGCTCGGGACGAATACGCCGTGTGAAAAAGGAGTTGAACGATTTAAACGGTCCTGGCTCAAACAGTGAAAGGCCAATATTGTTACGCTTGGCATAGCCCTTTATCAAACGGCGTGAAAAGCGGCTGTCCAAAAACGCTCCCGCAGCTTTAGAAAGAAAGCGGCGTGTAGCAAGCCACAACAGGGGTTTGCCAAGGGGTGAATGATAGCAAAAGCGTAAAAACCGTCCGGGATTTAAATCCGATTTTGAAACAGTCTTTCTCATACCACAAAAATATGAATCAGAATCAGCCCCGTCAGTATCACGGCGAGGGAGCCAATCAAGGCAAAGATTCCCTTGATGCCCGGCTTGGGCATTTTAAAGGGCAGAACAAACATAAGTGCCAAGAAAAGATAGCCGCCGAGCATTACGACGTTGCGTGCTACGGAATATGGTGCAAACAGAGTTGCAGTAAAGTAAAATATGGGCAAAAACAGTGCCGAGTTGGTAATAGGCAAGCCCTCGTAATATGTACGCTTTCCGCAATTCGGATCCTCTGTGCGAATTTGCTCCGTTACGTCAAAGTAAGCCAAACGCACAAGTCCGCAAAGAACAAAAACAATATAAACGGGAATGTAGAACCAACGGTTGATTTTCATACCGAAGCCTATCATTGCAGGAGCAACGCCAAATGCAACAAGGTCAGTGAGTGAGTCTATACGTTCGCCAAACATACAGTCCTCACGGGTTCTGTTTTTTCGAGTACGTGCAACAATGCCGTCAAAGGCATCGCAAAGTCCCGAGACGAAGAGGCAAATTATGCCAACCTCGGGGTAAGGGTCACGTGCACCGCCCACCGAGAAGCAGATCCCCACAACGGCAGCTGCAAGAGATAAATAAGTCAAAATTACTCCATAGTGCCAACATCCCAAAAATCCTTTACGCTTGTTCATCCTGAAAACCTTCCTTTTCGTTTTGTGTCACCTCTTCTTGGGCGACTTGCTTTGCTGATTTAGCAAAAACGTGGTAAAGTGTGGTGTATATACCGCTTATCAGCATTGAGATATAGTAGGAAATCACACGTGTGACCATCATAGCAATAAGTGTGAATTGCGCAGTAAATGTGTGCTCGTATATGCTTATATAAAGAAATTCAAACGCACCCGAGCCACCCGGCAGTGGGATTGAGTTGTAGCCCATCATAGCAAATGCCTGCATACAAAAGGTTTCCCAAACAGAGCAGTCCGTAGCAGCAAGGCAGACAAAGCTGGAGACAAGAATCAAGGAAGCACGCTGTGCTACGTTGAATAAAAGCACCTGCCAGAAAAGTCCTCGGTGATGCTTAAAGCAGTCGAAGCAGCCACGGTATTTTTCTACCACGGAGACAACCTTGTTACGCCACTTTTCTTTTCTTTTGATTATGTGAATGCGACAGAGCAGAGCGATGAAGAAATTGCCTATTTTCAAAACGACCCCGGGGTGCTTTATGCAAGCAATAAAAAGCACCAGAAGCGAGATTTGCATTACAAATCCTAAAATTATAAAAAGCTTGACCAAAACCGAGAAGCTTAGAAACATTGAGAGGTTTGATACCAAGACCACTGTGCCAATCAAAAGCAAAGCCGCAGTGTAACCCACTAAATTAAAAACTAATGAAAAGCAAGCTGTGCCACCGGGGATTCCGTCACGAACCATATAAAACGCCGAAGCGGGCTGACCTCCCGTCGCAGAGGGCGTGAT
>JAZOQA010000055.1:0-3839 GCA_045655765.1 Eubacteriales bacterium
GAGCAAAGCCGGGATTCGTTATTTATAAAACGAATTATACCGCGTACGTGCGTCCCGCGTGCGACCTTGAGGAAATAAAAAATGGTTGATTTGATAGAGCTTCATAAGCATTTTATACTTCAGCATCTCTCCGAGGGGGAGGTTGCCGTTGACTTTACTATGGGAAACGGAAATGACACTTTGTTTTTGTCGAAAACTGTCGGAGAGCAGGGCAGGGTGTACGCTTTTGATATACAGGAAGTGGCGTTAATTTCTACACGGGAGCGACTTATAAATGAAAATTCCCCCGAAAACTATACACTTATATGCGCATCGCATCACAGGGTGAGAGAATTTGTAAAAGAGCCTATAAAGGCGGGAATGTTCAACCTCGGCTACCTTCCGCGAAGCAACAGAAAATGCGTTACTACGATGAGGGAAACCACGATGCCCGCAGTTGAGGCGGCAATTGATATGCTGCTTCCCGACGGAGTTCTTATCATAGCGATATATCCGGGTCATGAGGAAGGCGCGCTTGAAGGAGATATGCTTCGTGAGTATTTTAAAACAACGAGCAGATTTAAGATATGCCCTTCGGAATTTCACATTTTAAACTCCCCGACGTCTCCCTATTTCTTCCTCATTGAGAAGAGCGCCAAGGCAGATATGCCGATAATATAAAATATTTTTGAAAAACTATTTACTTTTTAGAAAGTATGTGGTATAATACATTTTGGCCTATGCCGCAGTGTTGTGTATGGCCTTGCTCCGTTCGGACGCTTTTTGCTTGGCGCTCCTTGCGTAGCCTGCGCTTTTCACCCGCACTTCACCGGGGCACAGGAGAATAAATTTTAAGAAAGGTGAAGACAAAATGATTTCCAAGGAAACAAAAACCGCTATCATTGAAGAGTACAAAATCAATGAGAGAGATACCGGTTCTCCCGAGGTTCAGGTTGCAATTCTTACTGACAGAATCAATACCCTTACCGAGCATATGAAGAAGAACCCTAAGGACTTCCACTCTCAGAGAGGTCTTTCCAAGATGGTTGGACACAGAAAGCAGCTCCTTAATTACCTTGCTAAGAAGGATATCGAAAGATACAGAGCAGTAATTAAGAGACTCGGTCTCAGAAAGTAATTTCGTTTTTTCGCACATTACTTTCCCTGACTTATTCGATAAGAAAACGGGAACGCATTTTTGCCGTTCCCGTTTCTTACGAAGCCACGTTTTATCAAAAATCAAAATGAAAAATGCTGCGGAAGTAGCAGTTAAATATGCCGCCGTCTTTAAGGTGACGAGGGTTTATTTAAGTGCTATGTTCGCCGTGTTTTTCGAAAAAACAAAAATGGAGGAAAACAAAATGGTAGAACACTACAAAACCTTTGACTCGTACAGAGTCTACAACTACGAGCTTGCAGGCAGACCCCTTGTTATCGAAACAGGCAAGGTAGCAGGTCTTGCAAACGGCTCGGTAATGATTCACTACGGTGAGACCACCGTGCTTGCTTGTGCAACTGCATCCGCATCTCCGAGAGAGGGAATAGACTTCCTGCCTCTTTCCGTTGATTACGATGAGAAGATGTATGCGGTAGGCAAGATTCCCGGCGGATTTCTCAAGCGTGAGGGTAAGCCCTCGGAAAAGGCAGTTCTTGCGGGCAGAGTTATCGACCGCCCCGTACGTCCCCTGTTCCCGAAGGATCTTCGTAACGACGTGTCTCTTCTTCTCACGATTATGTCCGTTGACCCCGACTGCTCACCTGAAATCACCGCAATGATTGGCGCATCGGTTGCTCTTTCTATTTCCGATATTCCGTGGAACGGTCCTATCGGCGGTGTGTTTATGGGTCTTGTTGACGGCAAGCTTGTTGTCAATCCCACAGCAGAAGAGAGAAAGAAAAGCGACCTTGAGCTTACCGTTGCGGCCTCGGCAGAAAAGGTCGTAATGATTGAGGCGGGTGCAAACGAGGTTTCCGACGAAACTATGTACGACGCTATTATGCTCGCACACGAAGAAATCAAGAAGCTCGTTGCATTCATCAACACCATAGTTGCGGAAATCGGCAAGCCCAAGTTCGCATACGCATCGGGCGAGCTTGACCACGATATGTTCGATGAAATCTTCGCATACTGCGAAAAGGGCGTTATGGAGGCTCTCGACACCGACGACAAGAACGTAAGAGATGCAAAGATGCAGCCCATTATTGATGATATTGCCGCAAGGTTTGAGGAGAAGTATCCTGACATCAAGGTTGTTCTTCCCGAGCTTATTTACAAGATTCAGAAGAAGATTGTCCGTCGTTGGCTCCTTGTTGACAAGAAGCGTGTTGACGGCAGACGTATGGACGAGATTCGTCCGCTCGCAGCAGAGGTCGGACTCATTCCGAGAGTACACGGCTCGGGTCTTTTCACAAGAGGTCAGACACAGGTTCTCACGATAGCAACCCTTGGAACGCTCTCCGATGCACAGAAGCTTGAGGGACTTGACGATGAGGACACCAAGAGATATATGCACCACTACAATATGCCCGGCTACTCCACAGGCGAGGCAAAGGCTCAAAGAAGCCCCGGACGCCGTGAAATCGGTCACGGTGCACTTGCAGAGCGTTCGCTCGTTCCCGTTCTTCCCTCTGAGGAGGAGTTCCCCTATGCAATCCGCCTTGTTTCCGAGGTTGTAAGCTCCAACGGCTCTACCTCTCAGGGCTCCGTATGCGGCTCTACTCTTGCGCTTATGGACGCAGGTGTTCCGATTAAGGCTCCCGTTGCGGGCATTTCCTGCGGTCTTATTACGGCAGAGGACGGCTCTTGGGACACTATGATAGACATTCAGGGTCTTGAAGACTTCTACGGCGATATGGACTTCAAGGTTGCAGGAACTCATAAGGGTATCACGTCTATTCAGATGGACCTTAAGATTGACGGTCTTACTCCCGAAATCATCAAGCGCGCACTTGAAACCACACACCAGGGCAGAGATGAAATCATCGACAAGATTCTTCTTGCGGCAATCCCCGCTCCCAGGGCTGAGGTTTCCAAGTATGCTCCCAAGATGATCTCTATGACCATCGATCCCGACAAGATCCGTGAGGTTATCGGCAAGGGCGGCTCCGTAATTCAGAAGATCGTTGCAGACACCGGTGCAAAGATTGACATCAACGATGACGGAAGCGTGTTTATCGCAGCTGTTGAGCGTGATGCAGCATATAAGGCAAAGGCTATTATCGATGCTATCGTATTCGAGCCTGAGGTTGGCGAGACCTATGAGGGTGTTGTTACAAGAATTATTCCCATCGGTGCATTCGTTGAGTATGCTCCCGGCAAGGAGGGAATGGTTCACATCTCCAAGCTTCAAAAGGAAAGAACGGAAAAGGTTGAGGACGTTGTAAACGTCGGCGACACCGTAAGAGTTAAGTATCTCGGCACAGATGAAAAGGGCAGACAGAACCTTTCGATGCGTGACGCAGCTCCCAAGGCGTAAAAATCCGTTTAAAGCAATAAACGCATAACAAAAGACAAAGGGCAGAGAACTTAATATTCTCTGTCCTTTTTATTTAGAAATTTAAAATGTGAATAAAACTTATTTTTTATTCAAACCCCGCCTTTTTATTATTTTTCGCCTCGTTTTCTGCTTTTACAAGTACGTAGTCAGGATTCCTTAATAGTATACCGAACTCAGTTCCTATAATTTCTACACTTTCTGTCAAACCGAAACGCTCTCTAAATTCCTTAGGTATTACAATTCGCCCAAGCTTGTCTACTTCTTTTATGATTCCTAAAGTATTTTTCATTTTTCCTCTGCAGATTTTTTATTTGCTTGCTTTGACATTTAGTGAATGTCATATTATTTATTCTAACATAATAT
>JAZOQA010000056.1:0-24488 GCA_045655765.1 Eubacteriales bacterium
AACTTGCCCGCATAAACGAGGCAATCGCCGCGTCGGGTATGTCAAAGGCGGATTTTGTACGTTGGGCGGTCGAGCAATTAAAGAAGTAAGAGAATACGAAAAAGGCAACCGTTTTATTGGTTGCCTTTTTCTCTTGTAATGGCAATGCCCGCGACGCCACGTACGAAAATATACCGTATTGTCGGCGTGTTCAAACATTGTCGCTCTTGGCGGAGAAGAAAGGATTTGAACCTTCGCGCCGGGAAAACCGACCTACACCCTTAGCAGGGGCGCCTCTTCACCACTTGAGTACTTCTCCATACAAATCGGTGAATTAGACTTGCCATAATATTATATCAAGTTTTTCTTTTATTGTCAATACCTTTTTATAAACTTTTCAAAAAAAGAGGTGCAAAAATATAAAAAAGTCATTGACACGGAGTTTTTTTTGTGTTATAATAAACCGTACACTTAAAAAGCACCTGAATAGGGGTATCGCCAAGCGGTAAGGCAAAGGACTTTGACTCCTTTATTCGTAAGTTCGAATCTTGCTACCCCTGCCAAAAATCTCCTCGGACAAAGTTCGGGGAGATTTTTACCTTTTCACTCTTCGCTTTTCAAAAAATAGCCGAGGAGATTTTTGTAATGATAGATTTTGATAAAAAATTAGCTGACGAGTATATTGATTTTCTTTATGCTATAAAAGAAGATATACAAAATCAGAACGAAATTTTCTTGCAGTATAGAAATTATAATTTCTTTATTGTAGTGTAACGGTATATAGGGAGAGTACGTCGGCTTTGACGATTTATTTTTTTACATAGAATCTTTGGTAACTTATTGATTGAAATAGCGAAAGATTTAGAGTTCGGTGGATAAATTTGTTTTTAAAAGCACTTGAGAATGGGTAAATATGAAACAACTTCTCACGAACAAAGCACAACGGTTCAAAGCGACAAAATTTGGAAAAAAGAGATATGTCAGAATACTATATGTTAAACAAGCCGCTTGGCTGTATTACAGCTCGCAAGGATGAGCGTCATAGGACTGTTATGGATTATTTTCCAGAGGAAAAAAGAGACACTCTCTTTCCCGTAGGCAGACTTGACAAAGAGACGGAGGGGTTTTTGGTTGTCACGGATGACGGTGATTTGTGTTATCATCTTTTACATCCCGAGCATCATATACCGAAGACCTATTATTTCGTGGTTTTAGGTCGCCTCACCGAGGAGAATGTGCGGCTCCTTGAGGGCGGGGTGCGTATATATAAAAGCTCCGATTTCATAACAGCGTCTGCAAAAATAAAAATTGAGGAGCACCTTTCCTACCTTGATGTGGCACCTTATCTTTCCGAAAAGGAGCGTCGCACGATAAAAAGGCGTGCAGAAGCACCTGCAACCTCGGGGCTTATTACTATAACTGAGGGGAAGAAGCATCAGGTCAGACGAATGCTCCGCCACGTTGGCTGCAAGGTCATTTACTTGAAGCGTGTGGCAATAGGGGCACTTAAACTTGACACATCACTTGTACCCGGAGCATACCGCCCTCTTACGGAAAAAGAGCTAGAAGCCTTGAGGGGCGTTGATTTGAGCAAGGGCAATCTTGAATCTATAGGATTTTGATGTTGCACATATCCCGTGTTAAAAAAACAAGTCCGACATATATCTTTTTGTAAACTAAAGTTTACATATAAAACAACAAAAAACTTGCTGGTTTGCACCTTTTACGTGTAACAGCAAGTTTTTATATTTTTTAAAATCTATCCTTCATCGCACGTTCGATTACTCTGTTTGCATCACGCTTTGCTTGGGAATCACGCTTGTCATACAGCTTTTTGCCTCGGCAAAGGCCAAGGGCGAGCTTCAGCCTTGAGCCTTTAAAGTAAAGCGAAAGAGGAATTAATGTGTATCCGTCACGGGAGACAAGACCCGCCAATTTCATTATTTCCTTTTTGTGCATTAAAAGCCTTTTTGGACGCAGGGGGTCGTGGTTGAAAATGTTGCCCCTCTCGTACGGGCTTATATGCACGCCGAGGGCGAAAAGCTCACCGCCGTCAACCTCGCAGTAAGAGTCCTTTAGATTGACAGCACCCGCACGGATTGACTTTACCTCGGTTCCGACGAGTTCTATTCCCGTTTCATACGTCTGCTCAACAAAGTAGTCGTGCCGAGCCTTCCTGTTCTCTGCGACGGTGGCGGAGGTCTTCTTATCTTGCATAATTATTTCCTTGACTTAAAATATGATTTTATACTATAATATCATATTTTTGACACAAATTCAACTGCTTTTTCTAAAATTCAACGAAAGCTCGATGAAATAAGCTCCAGGAGCTTGAATTTCACCTTCATTTTTCCGTTTTTTACAAGGCGTGTCTGTGCCTCTGTATATCCGATGCTCCCTTCCTCGACACTTGCACCAAGGCACAGAGGCGGGTACATTACGCACCACCAATTTTGTCCCTCTCCCTCGCCGATGAGAATGCGTAGCGATGCGTATTCCCCCGCAGGCAGGGTGAAGCCCTCGTATTCTCTTGTGGGATAATATTCCTTGCCTATTATTGCATTAACGGAGTAAGAATAACCTTGCGAACGTACGGTTTCTTCACAAAACATCTCAATTTCGGGGAGCAAAGCTTCAATGTGTCTTGCTGCCTCGTCTGCCCCCTCTACCGAGCAAAGAGATTCGCCGAAACGCAGAAGAACAGCATCCCTCACCGTAAGCTTCAGTCTTTGGTCGTCTTCAGTGTCTGAGTTTGCGAGGATATGTAGACGTACGGTGTCCTCGTATATCGCCGCCTCGGCATCTGTAGGAATAACTGATATAAGCAAAGCACAGATGAGAATTAAAAACGTCGGCATAAGAGCTTTTTTCATTTTTTAAGTAACCTTTCTTTTCTTTGATATTGTGCATTCTTGTCCGTTTTTTTGGAAAATATACACCATTTTTTGTTTTTTTTAAAAGCTACTTGCAATGCCGCTTAAAATATGTTAAAATAATTATATAAATTAAGTAAGGAGAATTAAAATGAAAAATAAATTGTTAGCAGCTGTTGCCGCTATATCTCTTCTCTTTACAGCCTTGACGGGTCTTGTATCGTGCGAAGAGGAGCAAGCTCCTGCTCCCCCCATACACACTCACAAATTTTCCAAGGAATGGAAATACGACGTTGAAAGCCATTGGCACGAGGCTATATGTCTGCACGACACGGAGCGTGGCAGCTTAGGTTCTCACAAGTCAAATGACGGTGACGAGATTTGTGACGAATGCGGCTATAATATGCACGTACATACAGAGTCGGGTGAGTGGAGCGTCAGCGATGCGGGACACTGCAAGCGATACACCTGCTGCCCCGAGGTTATAATTCGAGTTCAGCCTCACGAGGGGTATGAAGACGACCTTGTTTGTGACGTTTGCGGCTCGCACGTTCACACCTACTCTTCGGTGTGGCTTGTGAATGAAGACGGACATTGGCACAAGGCTACCTGTGAACATACCGATGCAAAGGTTTTGTTCGGGAAGCATACGGGAATGGACGACTGCAGATGCGACGTGTGCGGCTACGAGTCCCACCCCGCCGAGGAGGCTTGGTCAAGTGACAGAATCTACCATTGGCACGAATCGACCTGCAGCCACGACAGACAGGTTGACAAAGCCAAGCACGTTGTAGAAGACGAGTACGACGAGAAGTGCAGTATTTGCGGTGCAAGTACAAAAATCGAGCTTCCTGCTTTGCCCGTTTAATCTTAAATTTTAACAAAGTGAGCAAAGGTGCTGTCGCATTTAGAGGAAACCTGATAAAAAACGAGTGGAGACATTGTAAACGGTGCCTCCACTTTTCGTTTCGTTCGGTTTTAAGAAATCAAGGTTGAAAACCTACGGTTTTTCTAGATTTTTTATCATTTTTTATTCTATCTTCGTTCTCTCCCTCTCGACGTATGATTATACGCCTTCGGGTCGAGAACGAAGATTTCTCCTCTAAATCCCCTCGCCCACGGTGTGTTCTCATTAAGAATCCGCCGAAATTATAAATTTCACTGCATTTTTCTCTTTTTCCCTTGATTTATTGGATTATTAATAAGACACACCCTTTGTTATAAAATCACCGACTCTGTCAGTTATACAGCGTATAATATGTGCCAAACCAAGCCGCAGCTTTCTTCTGCGTGCCTCAGGCATATTTTTGAAGTTCTTGTTTCACGATTGAAGCCACCGTTAAAGCCTCTTTCACAAAGTGTGCTTAATATGCAGAGTATCTATGTAGGGCGGGTTGTGTGCATCATACCCCCAGCATTGTTGTGCAGTGCATAACAGAGGGGCGTGAGCCACGCTCCTTGTACGTCAGCAGTGCCGTCGTGAGAAAAAAACATTTGACACTCAAACGTAAAGGCACTCTTTTATATTAGGCATATACCCTAAATTCTAAAAAACTCTTGACAAAAAAGAAAAAATGTGATATTATACATAAGCGGAAAAAAGCAAAAATCCGCAACAATATATTTGTACACGTGCTGGAACAAGCCCGCAGGGCAGAGCAGGAAGGTGAAGCAGTCTTGTGTGCCGGCGAGCAGTGCGAGTATACACACAAGACTGTGTCGGTTTCAGGTAACGCTGCCTCTGTGTAACTAAGGTAAATTCGCAGTAATGCGTTTTTATACAATTTGCGGAGTATGCTGAAAGAGCCTAACTCAATAGTAAGCACCGCCTCGGGTGTTCTCCCCGTGTAAAAAAAAGAGGACGAAACTATAAAATGCGGATGTGGCGGAATTGGCAGACGCGCTGGTTTCAGGTTCCAGTGAAGCAATTCATGTGGGTTCAAGTCCCGTCATCCGCACCACTATGAGCGTAAGTTGAACCGAAAGGTTTGACTTACGCTTTTTATTTTTCATAGACAAAGGCGAGCTTTTTATGGCTCGCCTTCTGATGATATAGAAAGTACCCCCAATGTTCTAAATTTCAAAAATTGTATTATTAATTTTTGAAAAACAAAAATCAAAGATATTGTTCCTAATTATCTTAATTTAATCGCTTCTATGATGATAATTATATCAGTAAATGATATTATATTTTGTATATTATCTGTTGAAAAAACCAAGGAAATTTGATCATCTTTTGAAAAATACAATGGAGTGTTGTATGTGTAACACTTTTCTTTTTCTGACGTAGTTGTAGAGAGGTTTTCTTCAAAGTATCCTCGTAAAGAACTATTTATTAAAGAAACCTCATATTTTGGCGAGCCTGCATACCCTATGTCAAATAGGGCATCATAATCTTTTTTATATTTGACATTATATATTATTTTGAACTGCAGTCCCATGCCGTTTTTTTCAAGATAGTCATAATCAAATCCAACAAGTGATAAACCAAAACTTTTATCATTATCGTATGTACTTGACAAAGCTTTAATCTTTATATCTTTGCAATTAATTGTTTTGGTTCTTAAAG
Source organism: Eubacteriales bacterium (assembly GCA_045655765.1). GTDB lineage: Bacteria > Bacillota > Clostridia > Oscillospirales > CAG-272 > UBA1740. The sequence goes on from JAZOQA010000056.1 coordinate 5,422, forward strand.
TAAAACCTGCATACAACTTAAAGCTTGCCGTAACAGGTCGAGAAAAGTCATATGGAACTGTACAAGCACCATCTGTATACCATCCCATAAAGATATAACTGTTTTTTTGGGGAGTAAAATTAATATTTAATATTTCGCCGTCGTCGATATTTATCTTATTATTTGACGACCCCTCTATGACCAATGTTACAGTATGATTCTTTTTGAACAAATTATCTGAATTGCTTGCTATTTTGTCATTTTCATTGCAACTCGAAAATGCGAATACCGTCACGACACAGAAAAATACAGCTAATAATACTTTTTTCATCGATAAGTCCTCCTAAAATATGATAAATTAATAAAAAGTGCGGCTACCGAAGCAACCGCACAAAAAACGCAAACTCCGATAGTCGCCAAACCAACTGATAAAGCAAGAACTAGTCTTCACCATACTCAGTAGGAATTTGCATTTTTAACAAATTCATTATAAGTATGATGATAAAGGGGTATGAATATCCCTTAAAGATAAAAATAGCCCTTGCTCAAAATATTCAGTTGGTTTGGCACTATCATTATATCATGAGCATACCAAAAAGTCAATACATTATTTAATTTTCCAACTTCCGTTTTTCTTGCCGCTGCGCACTATATGAATCCGCACTCTCTCATTGATTTTACAGCCATTTTTACTGTGCGAGGGGATTTGCCTATTCTTTCGGCAACCTCGTCGAGCGTGATACTTGGATTTGTGCGGAGAATTTCGATAATAGCATTTTCTCGTTCATTAACAATCGGTGAATGTTCAACCGGCTCTTTGTTTTTTGCACTTTAAAATTGCACTTTGAAAATTTGTTGTTTTCAAGGCACTTTTCTTTGTTTAAGGCTGCGTAATTTTTAGCCATACCCTAATAAAAACACTTGGATGGTAAAGCTCCAGGTAAAAAGAAATGAAAAACATATCAAAAACTATCGAAATTGTTTGATTTAATTCGAGTTATATGGTATGATAAGTATGAAGATAAACTTAATTTAACTACGTGTTTTTATGCAAAGAATTTAAATTTATACAAATTATCATATTTTAACGAAAGCACAAATGTAATGCTTGAACAATAGGAAATACAAATGAAGAAAACGAAAATAAAGGTTGTTAAAATAGGTAGGTTACAACACAATCGTGCATTAAAAAAATACAAAACTACAAATCAGCCCTGTTCGAGGTTGACGTGATTGAAAAAAGTGCTCCAAACTACGACCGTAAATCAGGGTATAGTTTGAAATTGTTAGCTGAATTTGTCTCGGACAATTTTAATTCCAACGAGTATGATATGTGCATCGGAATAACAGAAGCGAAATTACCCGGAAATTTTCTGGGAATCAGATTGAAAGATAATAATGTTTATGCCATTTCGTTATATCAAGCAGATGAATTTTTAAAAAATGATAACAACAGTGTTTTTAATTATATCGTTATGATGATATATAGATTTTTAACTCAATATAAGCTTGAAGGCAAATCTATTGCACACGATGAAACCTGTGGATGCATCTTTGATATGTGTAGAAACAAGCGTGACATCGTAATTTCTTGTGATTATCCAATTCTTTGTTATAAATGTGAAACCGAGGTAACTAAGAAAGGGATTGATGCTGATTATATATCAATATTAAAAAAAGAACTAAAAACAATACATAAAGCCATTTACTATAGAATTTTGGAATACATTAAGCGGCATCCCTTCTTGTCTATCACTCTTTTTGTTATTTCAAATATTGCACTCAATATTTTTTCTTCTTACTTATATGATTTAATCAAAGAATTCTTCCTATAAACGTTCCACCGAGGTGTCGTTACCGACAGGTTACAGTGAAGAGATTCGTGTGGGTTCAAATCCCGTCACCTGCACCATATCGAGTGTTCATAACAGATTTCAGTTATGGACATTCTTGATTTTGCCATTCAATGTGAATTAAATATGGTAAATGCTGAAGGTCATGACAGAACAGAAGAATACCCCGAAAAAGAACGTGATTTTTGGGCAGACGCTTACGTTACCGAAACCAGTGCTTATGGAATTGATTTGGATGACTTAAACGAAAGGCTTGGACTCGTTTAATTTTCCACCGAGGTAGCGAAGCGGCTCCGAGGTGTTGAATAACAGACCACCGGACTGTTAGACCTGAGGAGTAACCGAGCCGCAGCGAGAAGCGTTACCTTCAGGTTCCAATGTTTGCTAGAACATATATGTTCGGTTCATACAGATAGGTTTTACCTCTCCTTTTTTTATTTTTTGTTAATTTTGAACAAAAAACGCAGTGATGTGTATTGTTTTTTGGAACCCAACTATACTTACAAAACTCTTTTTATGTGTTATAATCAAAGTACAAATGCATTTGATAAAGCACAAAAAGGAGAAGAAATAAATGAGTTTTAACGGTACTATTCCGGATTTAATATTATCCGGAGATAGTAATAATTTTAAAAATTGGCAAGCTACGTATTTAGCACCTACAACTTGCCAAGAATGTCGAGAAAATCACGGAAAAATTTTTTCGTTTGACGTGGAGGTTTCAGACTTTATACCTGTTCACGAAAATGGCAGGTGCAAAATTTTGCCTATGCGTACGAAAGAGGTTGGAACGTCAAGTGACAGAGGTTTTGACGGTGCTGATGCTTGGGTTATGTATCAAGGTAAACTGCCTGATTATTACATAACAAAAGAGGATGCAGTCGCATTAGGTTGGAAACCTAAACAAGCCAACTTAGCCGAAGTTGCACCGGGAAAAATGCTTGGGGGAAATACTTATCAAAATAAAGAAAAACGATTACCCTCTAAATCAGGAAGAAGTTGGTATGAAGCTGATTTGGACTTTGACTTTGGCTTTAGAAATAACAAACGCTTGTTTTATTCTAACGACGGATTAATTTTTGTCAGCTATGACCACGGTCAAACTTTCTACGAAATTATAAAGTGAGGTGAATAAAGTGAATAATAACAATCTTGACGTTTACAGATATAGGGTAGATTTTGCCGAGGTTAAAAACTATATGGATATTCACGGAGTATTGATGCGCGATTTGGATTTTCCTGATTATTATGGAGGAAACCTTGATGCCTTTTGGGATTGTATTACGGATCAATTGCTTAGCGGACTAACATATATTGAAATATTTAATTTAGATAAAATCAAACGTTTCAATAATTATGACGAACGATTGACAAATATTTTAAAAGAATGCAAGCATACGTACGGTAACAAATACAGTGAGAATTTTTTTGTTACTATAGTTCATACGGATGGAACTCGCGAAGAAATAAAGTAACTTCCACCGAGGTAGCGAAGCGGCTCCGAGGTGTTGAATAACAGACCACCGGACTGTTAGACCTGAGGAGTAACCGAGCCGCAGCGAGAAGCGTTACCTTCAGGTTCCGGTGAAGAGATTCGTGTGGGTTCAAATCCCGTCACCTGAACCAAATAAGAACGCAGAAAGGATACAATTATTTGTTCCAATTCTGCGTTTTTATTGCTTTTTAGGACTGTTTTAGCCTCTTGTAGCATAAAAATCATAGTTTGTGATAAAAAATGCTGCCACTTTTTTAGCAATTTTTTCAAAAAATATCGATTAGGGCGTTTTTTGGTACAAACGATGTGGTATAATAGTAGTGAGGATATAAAAGTGCGAGGAAAATGCAATGATTGATGCTCCCAAAAACACCAAAAAATATTTGATAGTTTTGGTTTTAAGGACTCTTGAATCAAGAACTGATGCTGAACACCCTATTACTCAAACACAGATAGCAAAGGACATTTCAGAAATTTATCCTTGCGATAGAAAAACAGTGGGTAGAAATATTCAGTTTTTGCAAAAACTCAATTATCCCATTGTTAAAACATCCAAGGGGTTTTATATGGATAATATGGTTTTCTCTGTGTCGGATATGAAGTTCGTTGAAGCCGCCATTTTAACCTCCGATTTAAAAAGCGATGAGGAAAAGGCAAAATTAATAAAAAAGCTGACGTCTTTGATGACACGCAAATATAAAAGTTGAATATTTGCGTACACATATGCAGTGTTGTCACGAGAGGACAATTGAAGAATACAAATATTGTTGTAGAATATGTACTTGGTATATGTTTGCCAAGTTGCTGAAAACAAAGGAGCAAGCAGATAATCTAACAACATTTACCGAGTATCAAAAAATGCTCGCTGTGGAGAATCTGCACGAGTTAATAACAACGATTTGGAGAAAATACCCCTTTATATCGGAAAAGGAAATATTGTTTCACCTTCGAAAAATAAAGCAAATATCCACGGAATTGTTAGGTGATGACTATGTTCCTATTATACCAAAACAGAATTATAGAAAACAGTTAAAGGCTGCTTTCTGTATTGCGATGAATGAAGTAAGCGGTGAGCTACGGCACGACCCACCATCTAAAACAAGAGCAGAGCTGTGGGCGAAAACACAAGAATATATTGAAAAATACGGAAAGCTTATAATTTGCGAAGACCCCGATGACTTTTTTGGTGCTTTTTTGGATGACGAAAAATAAATAATTTTAAAGGAAAACCCCTTAATATGGAGAAAAAAACGAAAAAACTAATAATCAAAACGGTTATTATAATAGCTCTTATTATAGCGGTGACTATTATATGTACCAATGTAATAAACGCTATGGCTTTCAGGCACACAGAGGGGCTGGTATATCGCACCGAAACTGGCGAATGCTACCATTCACCCGGTTGTGGATATTTATGGAATTCAGCAATTCCTATGGGTTATGACCAAGCAAAAGCCTCTTCGCTGCGGATGTGTTCTCGTTGTGGCGGAGAGCCAAAAGGAACGATTGTGGTAGATAACTACGGTTTAGCTTTTAGTATAACATTGTTAGCAGAGATGGGTGTTGCTTTTCTCGTTCTTTTTATCCGCTACAAACTATATAGTGAAACAGAACCTCAAACGCAAACTTACATACCACCGAAACCGCCTCTTAACAAAGATTCGGAAAATCCGAATTTTAACTTGTAAAATTGTACTTTAAAATCATATCTTGGTTATGACAAATATATCTTTACAAGCAAACTATTATCTAAATAATGCATAGTATGGCTTGAGGAGCAACCGATAAAAAACGGTTGCCCTTTTTACTCTATAGGGTTTGTATCTAACTGTCGAAAAATAGCATATACTGTAATGGGGCTTCACCAAAATTTATAAAGGAGATAATTTTATGAGCAAACAAAATCCGTTTATGCGAAGTGCCAATCACTGTTGCAATGACTGTCAAATCGGTTGCAAAAACGACTGCAACCATAAACCAACTTGTTGTGACGATAAGGATAAAAATCCGTGTGCATTTTGTCCTCCCGGTCCGCAAGGCCCTGCCGGTGAGAGAGGTCCTGCTGGTCCGCAGGGTCCAAGAGGATTCCAAGGACTCCCAGGCCCTCAAGGTCCTGCTGGCGAAACAGGTGCACAAGGCCCCATAGGTGAAACCGGTCCTGCCGGTCCGCAGGGTCCAAGAGGATTGCAAGGACTCCCGGGTCCGCAAGGTCCTGCTGGCGAAACAGGTGCACAAGGCCCCATAGGTGAAACCGGTCCTGTCGGTCCGCAAGGTCCAAGAGGATTCCAAGGACTCCCGGGTCCGCAAGGTCCTGTGGGTGAAGCAGGTCCCGTTGGCCCTCAAGGCCCTGCTGGCGAAACAGGTGCACAAGGCCCCATAGGTGAAACCGGTCCTGTCGGTCCGCAGGGTCCAAGAGGACTTCCCGGAGGTGTGCTCGGTTATGCAGATTTCTATGCCTTGATGCCTCCCGACAACTCAGCAACGGTTGCTCCGGGCACAGACGTCAGCTTCCCACAGAATGGTCCTATTGCCAACACAAACATTGGCAGACTTGGTCCGTCATCATTCAACCTCGGCCCTATTGGCACCTATCAGATACTGTTTCAGGTAAGTGTTAGCGAAGCAGGACAGTTGATTTTAACCTTGAACGGTCAAGACTTAGAATATACCGTTGTAGGTCGTGCTACAGGAACATCCGAGATAGTGGGAATGGCTATTATATCAACTACGGCTGTCAACTCGGTTCTGACGGTTCGCAATCCTGCGGGAAATGCCGCAGCGCTTACTATCACACCCCTCGCAGGTGGAACTCGCCCTGTGTCTGCGCATCTTGTAATCACACAGATTGGTTAATATTCCGGTAATAAAACCTTAGCTTTGCCGAGATAAGTTAAAGTGCCTATAGCCGAAGAGAGTTGAACTCATAGGGTTTAGAAATATATATTTCCTTATCTTTTTCGCTAAATTTTTCTTAAATATCCGCATATTTTTCTAAAAATTAAGCTCGAATATAAAAAATCTACTATTTCAAAACTGCTTCGCATCTTTCTGCGATAAATTTTAGCGTCTTTCGCTGTGCCAAGCCTTGCAAAGTCATACTATGCTACGACCCGTCACGGCAAAATCCATCAAAAATTTATTCGCAGAAAGACTCGTTAGTTTTGCCCTCTTCGGCTATATCATTCTATTTTTAGGTATTCTATAGGTGTTTTCCTATTCAGTCGATCTTCTTTGTTTAAGGTTGTATAATTTTTTGCCATACTATGATAAAAAATCGCCCCGAGCGAAAAAGCTCAGTGTAAATATTATTGAAAAAAGAGAATAAAGCCATCAAAAACGCTTGACAAAAATGCCCGCACGTGCTATAATAACAATCGTAATATAACAAATGTTATTTAAAGGGAGAAAAAACGTGCCACCTAAACAAAGGCTTACAAGGGAAGCAGTGCTTGAGACCGCCTTGAATATGGTGAGAAAAAGCGGCTTGGCAGCCTTGAATGCAAGGGCACTTGCATCGAAGCTTTCTTGCTCAACACAGCCCATTTTTTCAAATTTTGCTTCTATGGATGACTTGAAGCTGGCGGTCACTGAGGCGGCAATCTCGCTCTACCGAGATTACACGCAAAAAGAGCTGTCAGAGGGACGGTTTCCTGCATATAAGGCAAGCGGAATGGCATATATCCGCTTTGCAAAAGAAGAGCCGAAGCTCTTTGAGCTTCTCTTTATGTGCGACAGGCGAGGACAAGCAGAGGAACTTGACCCTATGCTTGAGGAGCTTATTTTGCCGATGATTGTAAAAAATGTGGGAATGACGCTCGATGAGGCAAGACGCTTTCATTTTGAAATTTGGGCACACGTCCACGGCATTGCCGTATTCGTTGCTACCTCATATTTTGAGCCAACGTGGGAGCAGGTTTCGGATATGGTGAGCAATTCGTATTTCGGATTATTAAGTGTTTATCAAAGGAGAGGGAATAAAAATGAAAATGATTGAAATCAAGGACCTCAACAAGTCCTTCGGTGACGTGCGAGCCGTGCAAAATCTCTCGTTTTCGGTAGACGAGGGACAGCTTTTTGCCTTTCTCGGCGTAAACGGGGCAGGAAAATCGACCACAATATCTATTATGTGCGGTCTTCTTGAAGCAGATTGCGGTGAGGTGTTGATAGATGGCAAGCCTCTTTGCGATGAGGTTAAAAGATGCCTTGGCGTCGTTTATCAAAGCTCCGCACTTGACCGTGCTATGAGTGTAAAGGACAATCTTAAAAGCCGTGCCGCACTTTACGGAATAGTGGGAAGGGAATTTGACGAGCGTCTTTCTGAGCTTGCAGAGCTGCTTGATTTTTCAGATTTCATCAACAGACCCACAGGCAAGCTCTCGGGTGGCCAGCGTCGCCGTATAGACATTGCAAGGGCACTGTTTCACCGTCCCCGTGTTCTTATTCTCGACGAGCCGACAACGGGGCTTGACCCTCAAACCAGACACCTGATTTGGGAAGTTATATCTACCCTCAGGCACTCGGAGGGGCTTACCGTTCTTCTGACCACACACTATATGGAGGAGGCGGCGGACGCAGACCTTGTTCTTATTATGGAATCAGGCACAGCAGTTGCCACAGGAACGCCGATAGAGCTTAAAAATCGTTACACGGGTGACTACATAAACTTTTATACCACCTCCGAAGAAGCTGTTCGCACCCTTGGTGTTCCTTACGAAAAAATAGCCGACGGCTTCCGTATCAGCGTTCCAAGCACAGCCTCGGCAACGGAGCTTATTTGTCGCTTTCCCGATGTGTTTTCAGATTATGAAATAATAAAAGGCAAGATGGACGACGTCTTCCTTGCCGTTACAGGCAAAAAGGCTGTGGGAGGTGAGGAGAAATGAAAAAGATTTTCGCTCTTATAAGAAGAAACGTGAAAATGTTTTTTAAGGACAAGGCTCTTTTCTTCACGTCCTTAATAACTCCTATGATTTTGCTCGTCCTATACGCAACCTTTCTCGCAAACGTTTACGAAGACAGCTTTACATCCGTATTCTCCGAATTTAATCTCTCTGACGAGCTTGTTGGCGGAATAGTAGGCGGTCAGCTTGTTTCATCACTTCTTGCCGTTTCTTGCATTACGGTTGCTTTCTGCTCTAATATGCTTATGGTGCAGGACAAGGTTTCGGGTGCTTTCGGTGATTTTTGCATAACACCTACTAAAAGGTCGAATTTTGCCATAGCTTACTTTCTGGCATCACTCTTCTCGACACTTATTATAACGATTTTTGCAAGTGCTGTTGGCTTTATTTACCTTGCCTTTGTCGGCTGGTATCTTTCGTTTACAGACGTCGTTCTTATTTTGCTTGACGTATTTATTCTTACGGTTTTCGGAACTGCACTTTCTTCGATTATCAATTCCTTTCTTTCCTCGCAAGGGCAGATTTCCGCAGTTGGAAGCATTGTAAGCTCGTGCTACGGCTTCCTTTGCGGTGCGTATATGCCTATATCTTCGTTCGCCGAGGGACTTCGCAACGTTTTGTACTGCACCCCGGGCACGTACGGAACGGCACTGCTACGTAATCACGCTCTTCGCGGTGCGACGGAAAGTCTTGCAAAATTGGGAATCCCCAAAGAAGCTACCGAAGCCTTTAAGGAAATGACGGATATGAAAATTAATGCTTTCGGCACCACAGTTCCTGAGGGTGTGATGTATGCTATTCTCGGCTCAGCGGCAATTATCACTGCTCTGGTATACGTTTTAATTTACACTCTCCGAGCAAGAAAGAAAAGGTCGCATTAAACCGTTAAATTTAACACGCCCCCAAACATATAACAAAAATGTAAACTAAACGTGACAATTTTGCCTCAAACGAAAGGTTGTCGCGTTTTCTTTATTCCAATTTGCTTTTTCAAGCGGGTTAAGTGGCATAATTTGAAAAACGGCTTTAATTTACTTTTTTTGCACTTGTACTTGAAAAATGATAAGAAAAGTGCTATAATTTTATATATCTTTGTTTTTTATTTTTAAAAAGCTTTTAAAAGCTTTATTTGGAGATTAAAATGTATAAAATTGTAAATAAGAAGGTATTGAACCCAACAGTAACGATGATGGATATAGAAGCCCCCTTTGTCGCAAGAAAGGCAGAGCCGGGTCAGTTCGTAATTCTCAGAGTAGATGAGGACGGCGAGCGTATACCGCTAACCGTTGCCGGCTTTGACAGAGAGGCGGGGACTGTAAAAATAATTTTTCAAACCGTAGGTGCTACAACCCTGGTATTAAGTAAAAAGGATGTGGGCGATTTTATTGTCGATTTTGCAGGTCCTCTTGGCAAGGCAACTCATACTGACGGAATAAAAAAGGTGTGCATTGTCGGTGGCGGTGTCGGTTGTGCAATAGCCTTGCCCGTAGCACGCAAATTTCACTCTCTTGGCTGTGACGTTACAAGCATTATAGGATTTAGAAATAAGGATCTGTTGATTTTGGAGAACGAGTTTGCTGAGATTTCCGACACACTCACCGTGATGACCGATGACGGCTCGTATGCAAGGGGGGGCAATGTTTGTGTGCCTCTTCGTGAAATGCTTGAGTCGGGAGAGAGATTTGACAAGATTATTGCCATAGGTCCGCTTGTTATGATGAAGTTCGTAGTGGAGGCGGCACGTCCTTATAATATTCCTTGCGACGTCTCGATGAACCCCATAATGATTGATGGCACGGGTATGTGCGGTGGCTGTCGCCTTACGCTCAATATAGACGGCAAGCGTGTTATGAGATTTGCTTGCGTTGACGGTCCCGATTTCAACGGCTATGAGGTTGATTTTGACGAGGCAATCTATCGCTCGAATATGTACGGCGATTTTGAGCGTCACGCATACGAGGAGTCGTGTAATTTGTTTTCGGAAAAGAGGGGTGAGTAAGAAGATGGCAAAGGTAAATATGAGCTTAAAGAAAAATCCGATGCCCTCCCAAGCCCCCGAGGCACGTGCGTGTAATTTTTTCGAGGTTGAGATGGGCTACAGTCCCGAGGTGGCAATAGACGAGGCGTTAAGATGTCTTGGATGTAAGGATATGCCGTGTGCATCGGGCTGTCCTGTAAATATAAGAATTCCCGAATTTATCGCAAAAATAAAGGATGGCGACTTTGAGGGGGCTTACGAGGTTATTTCAGAGTCATCAAGCTTGCCCGCCGTTTGCGGCAGAGTTTGCCCGCAGGAGACACAGTGCGAGGCAAGGTGTGTCAGAGGCATCAAGGGTGAGCCTGTCGGAATAGGCAGACTTGAGCGTTTTGTTGCAGATTGGCATAACGCACACTCAAATCCTCCTGTGCAAACCGCACCGAAGAACGGCAAAAGGGTTGCGGTGGTAGGCTCGGGTCCCTCGGGACTTGCGTGTGCCGGAGACCTTGCAAAGAAGGGATATTCCGTCACGGTCTTTGAGGCGCTGCACGTGGCAGGCGGCGTGCTTGTTTACGGCATTCCCGAATTCCGCCTTCCCAAGGATATAGTAAAAAAAGAGGTTGACAATCTTCGCTCCTTGGGTGTGGAATTCTTGACGAATATGATTATAGGAAAGACCCTCACCGTTGACGAGCTTTTTGAGCTTGGATATAAAGCGGTTTTTATCGGCACGGGTGCGGGCTTGCCTAACTTTATGGGTATTCCCGGTGAATCCTATAAGGGCGTCTATTCGGCAAACGAGTTTCTCACAAGAAGCAATCTTATGAAGTCATACCGTGATGATTCGAAAACGCCGATTATGAAGGGCGGCAGGGTTGCTGTTGTCGGTGGCGGAAACGTTGCAATGGACGCCGCACGCACGGCTTTGCGTCTTGGTGCAGATAAGGTGTATATAATATATCGCCGCTCAATGGACGAGCTTCCTGCAAGGCGTGAGGAGATTGAGCACGCCAAGGAGGAGGGCGTTGAATTTCTTCTTTTAAATAATCCTGTGGAAATTCTCGGCTATCAAAATCCTAATGACCGCCGTGATCCGAAGAACGGCTTTGTAACGGGAATTAAATGCGTAAAAATGAAGCTTGGAGAGCCTGACGATAAGGGCAGATGCCGCCCTGTACCTATCAAGGACAGTGAATTTGTGCTCGACGTAGACACGGTCGTTATGTCCATCGGAACGTCTCCGAACCCGCTTATCAAATCTACAACAAAGGGGCTTACGGTCAACGAAAGAGGCGGAATTGTAGTTGAGGATTGCGGTAGAACAACGAAAGAGGGCGTTTATGCCGGAGGCGACGCTGTGACGGGTGCGGCTACGGTAATTTCAGCTATGGGAGCGGGCAAATGCGCCGCTTCTGCAATAGACGAATACCTTTCGCAAGCAGGGCTTGAACATTTAGGCATAACCGAATAAAAAAATGAGGGATTATAGCCAAGAGCCGGCTTTTTATCGCACAGTGTGGTATTTTTGCCAAGCCCTTGCTATAATAAAAAACAAGCCGCATTTGCGGCTTGTTTTTTTATTTAGTCTTTATCACCTTTTTAAGTGCATAATAGAGGGCGGCTCCAAGCACCCAAGCAGAAAGAATTTCCCCTATTCCAACGGTAAAAGCAAGAAACGGCAGAGATTCTTTTGCACCGTAGGCATATTGAAGCACAAACGGAACTATAACCGTGTTTGCAATAACTGTGGGCAGGGGGATTAGCAGGTGGAAGCGTGATGGAAGCCTTGAAATCAGTCTGCCGCCTATGGCACCGATGAGTGTTGCCAAAGCTCCGAATACGGTATCCCAAATGACGGCGCCCGTCCAAAGGTTTGCGAGAAAGCAGCCTATCGCAAGTCCGGGTACAGCCTCTGCAAAAAATGCAGGCAAAATGCACATAGCCTCGGATATGCGAAGCTGAACTGCTCCGGATGCAAGTCCAAATATCGCAGAAAGGATTGTAAAAATGACGTACATTGCTGCGATAAGTGCACCCCGTGTTAAAAAAAGAGCGTAAGTTTTGTTTTTCATTTTTTTAAGTCTCCCGTAGTTTTGTTTTTGTCACGGCACAAAAATGCCGTTCGGTGAGGATGGTTTCGAACTCACCGTGAAGATTATATCATATATTTTAGAAAAAAACAATATAATTTTCGTGATTTTTTAGTTTTCCTTGCCCAATATTCCAAAAATTAACTGTGGCAATTATCTCTGTTTTTTGATATAATGTAATAAATGAAAGAATTTTAAGAGAGCGAGGGAGGATGAGAGGTGGAATTTTTAACCGTCGGAAATTCAAAAATCAAAGTTGTTCTGTCACGTGGGGAGTGCGAAAGTCGTGGAATAAAAAGCGACGGAGCTGATTATGATTCCCCGGATATGAGGCGAAAGATCAGGGCCTTGCTCGATGAGGCAAAGGAGAGGGTTGGCTTTGACATCGGGCGGGAAAAGGTGCTGGTCCAGCTCTATCCATCGGGTGACGGAGGAGCAGAGATTTTTATAACCAAGCTCGGTGCTGTTTCAAAGGAGGTTGCAGGAATGCTCTCTCGTTCCGACAACGTTGCAGTAATCTCGGCAAGACGCGCGTATTACATATTTGATAGTCTTGAGAATCTTATATGTGCGGTAAGGAGCATAGCTCCTTTTAGTCCTGAGGACAGTGCCGTACATCTTTTTGACAGTGGGGAATACTGTCTTTCGTTTTGCGAAAAGGAGGGGAAGAGAACTCTGTCGCCCACCTTTCGGCTGCTCGAATTCGGCAGACGTGTGAAAAGAGCTGCGGCAGAGCAGTATTTGACGGAGCACGCCAAGCTTTTACGCTCGGGAGATGCGATAGAATTCTTTTCAAAGCTCTGATTTAAAGAAAGAGTCCGACCTGACTGCTTTTTAGCTTCGGGCGGACTCTTTTCATATTGCAATTACTTTTGGAGGTTTTGAACAAACCACAAGAATATGTATCCGAGAATGAGAATAGGGCTTGCCATAAGGAAGATGAGAATGCCGGTTGTGATTTTGTCAATAACAGCCTGACGCTTTTTCTTCTGCTGGTGCTTGATTTCTACAATCTCTTCTTCGGAGAGACCCTCGTACTTGTTTTTCTTTGCCATTTTTAGATGCTCCTTTTTGGCGTTTATATTTTTCATAATTAACAAAAATAAGATTATACAAATATATTTTATCACACATCGAGCCTTAAGTCAATATAATTTTCAAAGAAAATGTATAAACTTTGTTGCAAATTTTTTTCTTATGTGATAAAATTAAATCAAAAACAAGAAAAGAAACGGTAGAAAAAATGAAAAATTCCGTTGAAATAGAAAGAAAATACGTAGTAAAAATTCCCGACATTTCCGCCCTTTTAGAATTTAATGGATACACGGAGACGGAAATAGTACAGATATATCTTACCGCTTCTGCGGGAAGAACGCATAGAATCCGTAAGAGAAGCGACGGGACGGTGACAAAGTATACAGAGACGCAAAAGGTCAGGATAGATGAAATATCGGCGTTCGAGCGTGAGTGTGAAATCGATGCTGAACGCTTTTTTCTTCTATCGCAAAAAATTAGAAAGGGAAGTTCACCTATACGAAAAAAACGTATAACCTTTATGTGGTCGGATAGACTCTTTGAGCTTGATATATATCCGTCTTGGGTGAAGACGTGTATTCTTGAGGTGGAGCTTCCAACGAGGGATACAGTGGTGGATTTTCCTCCATTCATTGAGCTTGTAAAAGAGGTGACGGGGGAGAAAAGGTATTCCAACTCATCGATGGCAAACGATTTTCCGAGTGAGCTTATATAAATTGAAAGCACGGGTGGTGAACTGAACCCGTGCTTTTTTGATTATTTATGATACCTTTTTCCCGCAATAATAGTGAATGAGCGGTACACCGCTTCAAGTATAACGGGTCTTATAAGCTGATGAGGAAAGGTTAGCTTTGAAATGGAAAGCCTTGTGTCGCACGCTGCCTTTACACTGTCGCATAGACCGTGTGACGAGCCTATTATAAACACCAACCTGCCGCTTTTGTCAACAGCTCCCTTAACAAGCTCCGCCAGCTCCTCTGAGGCATATTGCTTTCCCTCAACGCAAAGAGCGCAGCACCAAGCTCCCTTTGGAATGGCAGAGAGAATTTTCTCCCCCTCCGATTCAAGAGCTTTTTTTATCTCTGCTTTGTTGTCCTCATTGCGTACAGTCTCCTCTTTTAGCTCGATTTCGTCTATTTTTGCGTACAGTGAGAGCCGTTTTTTGTATTCTGCGACGGCCTCCTTTAAGTACGATTCCTTCAGACTTCCAACGTATATAAAAGTAATGCTTGCCATTATCTTATCCTCGAAAGCCTTAAAAGTCCCTCGCGAAGTGCCACAACAAGAGTCGCAATGTCCTCACCCGTGTTTTTATGTGAAAGGCTTACACGTACAGACGTGTCTGCTTCTATGGGTGTGCGTCCGAAAGCAACAAGTGCAGACGACACGTGCGCGGTATTTGATGAGCAGGCAGAGCCACTCGATACGTAAATTCCACGTGAGGAAAGAAAGTGGAGCATAGTCTCACTCTTGATTTTGGGAAGAGTAAGATTTACGATGTGCGGTGCGTGTCTGTCAGGCTTCGTTACCGAAATCTCGGAAAGCACACCGTCTTTTTCAATAGCGTTGATGAGTGATGCACGAAGCCCCTCAAGATAGTCCTGTCTTGCACGTACGTGAGGTGCGGCAAGCCTTGCCGCCTCTGCAAATGCGGACACGGCAGGAACGTTTTCCGTGCCTGAACGCAATCCGCCCTCCTGTCCTCCGCCGAGAATGAGCGGAGTTAGTCCCTTTTCCTTTATAATTTTGTTGCCGACGACGAGTGCACCCACTCCCTTAGGACCCTCTATTTTATGAGAGGAAAGGGTAATCATATCAGCACCCAGCGAGGCTTTTGTAAACGGCAGCTTCATAAACGACTGCGTAGCATCCACGTGTAAATATGCTCCAGGGGCACGCATTTTCATAATTTCACTTACGGCTTTTATATCGTAGAGTGCTCCCGTTTCATTGTTTACCATCATCATAGTGACGAGTATGACGTCGGGCGTCATTTCGGCTTTTAGTACATTCTCGTCGAGCTTTCCGCCGACGGTGGGAATTCTGACGACCTTGAAGCCCTTTTTTTCAAGAGCCTCAAGCGGAGAGCTTACCGAGGCGTGCTCACCCTCTGTCGTTATTATCTTTGAGCGTCCGAGAAATCTGTCCTTTGCAAAGGCTCTGCCAAGTATGGCAAGGTTATTAGCCTCACTGCCCGAGGCGGTGAATATGAGAGCCGAATCCTTTGCTCCCACGGCGTCAAGAAGTATGCGTCTTGCCGCATTTATTTCACGCTCTGCTGCAAGCCCGAATGCGTGCAAGGATGACGGATTTCCGAAAATGTTTTTTGAAACCTCAACGTACCTTTCGAGCGCACCGTCGCAAATTGCAGTTGTCGCACTGTTGTCAAGGTATACAGTTTTCATATCTTCATTCATATTATTTAAACTTAACCGACGTGAGCATTGCATCACGGAGTGCGGTGTCGTAGCTCTGAGTATTTGCCGAGTAGGTGAATACAAAATAATCGTACGAAAGACCGCTTTTTACTACCGAAATTACAGTGTAAGTACGGTAAGAGACACCGCCGTAGCTGTACTCATATTCATAAAAGAGACCGCCCTCCGAGCCGCTCAGTTCATTTTCAAGCCTGTTGGGATAGGTATAAGAGCCGTCCTCGTTTTCTACCGCTCCGTATTCGGAAATCATCGTTATCTTTCCAAAGGTCTTTTCAAGATTTTGCTTAATTCCGTCAAAGTAGTCATCCGTGTCAACGTCTCCGCTTGAAAGCGAGTCCATTACCAGCCTCGAC
Source organism: Eubacteriales bacterium (assembly GCA_045655765.1). Taxonomy (GTDB): domain Bacteria; phylum Bacillota; class Clostridia; order Oscillospirales; family CAG-272; genus UBA1740. Next base: position 21,544 of record JAZOQA010000056.1, read on the forward strand.
ATAGACACGGAGGCTCCGTCTCCAAGATCGCGCTGCACAAGTGCGCTCGATGCTATTTCAACGCTGTCCTTTGGAGCATAAAGCTCAAAGCCCGCAAGATCGGGGTCGGAAACGAGGACAAGCTCACCCTGTGAGCCTGCTGCCTTCGGAGGCTCTCCCGCTTTATCAAGGAAGACAAAGCTGCTTATAGCCTCGTATGCGTTAACGACGTTGTCGTTCTGCTCGTGACTGATATAAAGCTCAAAATACGTCATTCCGTCCTCGGCATATTTTGGGGCGGTATTTTGGGCAGTGTATTGGAATATGTAGAGCCTGTCATTTCTTACTATTATGTACTGCAAGGTGCGGTAGGGGATTGCTCCGCTTTTTTGAGGATATTCGTAGGTAAAGTCGAATTTATAAGCATTCGTTTCATTTCCAAAGGGAGCCTTTACTCCGTCAGTAGTGATTTTAAGCGAGTCGCTGACAAAGGCAATGTTCTTTACACGGGATGCAAAATAAGCCCGTATCTCCTCCTCTGTAAAGCCGTCCTTGCCCTCCTTTGGCATCTCTGCTTCTCCGAAGCTTACGGAGACGGGAGTCACCGTAGAAAGATATGCAGAGGCAAAATCGCCGTACGAGGAAACCGTCCATCCCTCGGGAGCAAAGAAGCAGTAGCCGTATTTGTCTCCGCCTCTGACAAGCTGCATCCCCTCGGGCACTCCTGCACCCTCGTCGCACGATACAAGACCGAATAAGCAAGTTAGGGAAATGAGAAGAGCTGTGGCAAGCGTTAATAATTTTTTCATTTTCTATATCCTCTTTCTGTTTTTTCGCCGCATACTCGGCGGTTATCCTTTTGTTTTTCTGTAAAAATCGAAAACCTCGCTTGCAAAAACGTCACCACGCTCCTCAAACGATTTGAATCGGTCGTAGCTTGTAGCTCCGGGTGACAGAAGCGTGTCCTTGCCGTATCCGTCAGCAAGTCTTACCGCCGCACCAAGGTCCTCGACTATCGTAACGGGCATAAGAAGCCCTTTTTTCTTTAAATAACTATTTAGCTCCTCTGCGTTTTCACCCGTGAGAATAACAAATTCTGCGTGCTTTGAAAGAGCCTCGGCAAGCGGCTCGTAGGAAAGCCCCTTGTTTTTTCCTCCCAGTATAACCGTAAGAGGCTTGTCAAACGAGGCTAATGTCGCCCTCGTTCTCTCGGGAGTTGAATCTATTGACGAGTCAAAAAATCTGATACCGGAAAACGTTCCGACAAGCTCACATCTGTGAGAAAGTCCCTTGAAGCCTCGCATTGCTTCGGGGAGGGCTTCCGTGTCGAAAAATCCGTCGGCAAGTGCTGAGGCACCGAGCAAGTTCTTGACGTTGTGTCTGCCGGGCAGCTTAAGGTCCTCACAGCTTGCAAGCCTAACTCCGTTTCGTAAAATCCATCCGTCCTCGGCAGTATAGTAAACGTCAGCCGCACAAAGCTTTGAAAGCGTGCGAAAGGGAACGTCAATCGAAAAGATTCCGAACGTATGTCGCCCTTTCATAAGTGAACGCAAAACGGCACAGTCGTATGAATATACGCACTCGTCTGCACGCTCAAAAAGACCTGCTTTTGTCTCTATGTATTCGCCGAACGATTCGTGCCAATTAAGGTGGTTTGGGGTGACGTTAGTAATAAGCGCCCTCCTTGACTTGGGCTTTAAATATCTTAAAGTAAAGCTCGAAAGCTCCGTTACGTATGCATCGTACTCAAGGTCTAAAAGCGGTGTCATAGGAGTGCCGAAGTTGCCACAAGCGACAGCCCTGTGTCCACCATTTAAGAGCAGGGACTCTGTGATAGCGGCGGTTGTGCTTTTTCCGTCTGAGCCGCTTACAGCAAAGACGCTTTTTGGCTCCTCGGAAAAGAAAAGCTCGGCATCGGAAGAGGGTATAGCCCCGCCCTCGAAAAGTCTGCGAATCTCCGCTCGCTCACGTCTTACTGAGGGGGAGAGGAAAATGACATCTTCGCCTCTTGCTTCAAAGCATCTTCGGTGACACAGAATTTCCGCATTTTCGGGCAGGCTCGGCAAGCTCTCTCTTTCGTCACGTATCACCGCATCAAAGGAAAATTTGCTTTTTAAATATTCAAAAACAGCACGGTTTGACCGTCCAAAGCCTAAAAATCCTATTTTTTTCACGTCTTTCAAAAGCTTGAAAGAGTGTTTCGTGGCATAGTCCTCCAAAATAACGTACTAATAATATATTATATCAAAAAAGAACAAATTTGCAAGTCCTTTTAATAAATTTAACAAAATACGCAAAAAAGGTGACACAAAACAAAAACGGCACCACGGGAAAAACGTGTGCCGAAAGCGTGTATTTTAAAGTGGACCGGGCGTATAAGCCGGGTTCTGTACGCACGATTTCGTGCGTGGCAATCATCTATCTTCACCGTGCGTCACCGCACGGTTCAAGTCCGAACGGACTCTGCCACCACGGCATAAGACGAGCAGCCTCCGACCGTAAGGTCGACATAGCCGAGGTGTTGCATCGGATAGGGTTTACAGCAAATCTATGTTACCATAGAAGTGGGTGAGCTCTTACCTCACCTTTCCATCCTTACCGCAAAATGCGGCGGTTTATTTCTGTTGCACTTTCCCGCGGGTCGCCCCGGGCGGACGTTATCCGTTATCCTGCTCTGTGATGCCCGGACTTTCCTCACGATAATACCTTTCGGCACCATATCGCGCGATTGCCCCGCTCAGTCACGATTTATTATACATTATTCTTAACACGATGTCAAGTTCTATAACGTAGTTGTTACATTTCTTTATCTATATTTATATTGAAAAATGCTTGAAAAGGTGCGTATTTATCGGTAAAAAAAGAAAAAATGGCAGTAAAATACCCAAAAAAGCGTGAAAAAGCATTGAAAAATTAATAATTCTTGATAAAATCGCGATATTTTTGATAAAAATTTGCCAATCCTA
>JAZOQA010000057.1:0-56559 GCA_045655765.1 Eubacteriales bacterium
AAGTAGTAAGCCATCCCCAAGCGCTCGGTCAATGCGCAGATTACATCAAAGAAAAGGGATTTATACAGCACGAGTATACGAATACGGCTTTGGCGGCAAAATTCGTTTCGGAGCACAAGGATAAATCCATTGCAGCAATAGCAAGCAAGGAAGCCGCGGAAATATTCGGGCTTGAGGTGCTTGAGAGGAACATAAACGCAAGCCGAAGCAATACCACACGCTTTGCAGTATTCTCCAGAGCGGAAAACGTACACCCCTCTACCGAGATGGGCGTGCACACGGTTCTTCTCTTCACAGTACGCAACGAGGCAGGTGCGCTTGCGAAGGCTATAGATATTATAGGAAAGCACGGATTCAACATGAGAAGCATACGCAGCCACCCCATGAAGGAGCTTCTGTGGCAATACTATTTCTACGTTGAGGCAGAGGGAAACATTTATACGGAGCTCGGAGAAAAAATGCTGAAGGAGCTGTCTCTTTATTGCGACAGACTGAAGCCTATTGGAACTTATATTAAGGATTAATTTAACACGGGGCGGTATTTGCCGCAAAAAACAAGGAGAAAAGTTATGCATAAGCTAAATGTGAGCCTCGGGGAGGCAAGCTACGACATATACGTCGGCAAAGGCATCCTGAAGGACGCAAAAGAGCTATTTGATTTAAATGGAAAGGTCTTCATTCTGACAGATTCGGGTGTGCCGCAATCTTATGCACAAATCATTAAAGAGTCGGCGGATGATGCTATTATCTATACAGTAGAGTGTGGAGAGGGGGCAAAGTCGCTCGGAGTTCTTGAAGAGGTGCTTATGGCTATGCTGAATTTCGGTATGGGACGCACTGACACGCTAGTTGCTGTCGGCGGCGGAGTTGTCGGAGACCTTGGCGGCTTTGCTGCGGCAACCTATATGCGAGGTATAGATTTTTATGACGTGCCCACCACCCTACTCTCCCAGGTGGATTCATCAATAGGCGGAAAGGTGGCGGTCAATCTTGCCGGAGTCAAAAACACCGTCGGTGCATTCCACCAGCCTAAGGGTGTGTTGATTGATACGGACACCCTTAAAACTCTCCCCGAAAGGCAAATTTCAAACGGACTTGCAGAGGTAATAAAAATGGCCGCTACCTCGGATAGAGAGCTTTTCGAAAAGCTTGAGGGGGAGGGCTTCACGGACGAAAGCTGCGAGGAAATCATTATCGCATCACTTAAAATAAAGAAATCGGTTGTAGAGGTAGATGAAAAGGAAACGGGACTGCGTAAAATCCTCAATTTCGGACACACACTCGGACACGGAATAGAGGCAAGCCAGCTTGGCACACTTTTCCACGGTGAATGCGTGGCTCTCGGTATGCTGGCAACTGCATCTGGTGAGGCGAAGAAAAGAATTTTCGAGCTTTGTAAAAATGTCGGTCTTCCTATGGAATATAAGTACGACCTTGAAAAGTCACTTAGCTACGTTACACACGACAAAAAATGTCAAGGTGGCTGTGTAAGCACCGTACTTGTTGACAAAATCGGAAGCTGTAAAATCGAAAAGCTGACAGTCAGTGAGTTTGAAAGCCTTGCAAGAGGGTAAAACTCCTCATAGCGTGAGAGCATTATATGTGTTTGTTTATACTTTGATTTTTTCACGCCCAAATTTTGTGCTGTCGCCCACGCACGGCGACTGAATGGAGATTAAAATGAAAAACACCTTTGGAAATGCTATTTTGGTAACAATATTCGGTGAAAGTCACGGACCGTACATCGGTGCTGTCCTTGACGGTATTGCACCGGGTATAAAAATAGACAGAGAATATATCCAAAAGAAGCTTTCAAAAAGACGCCCGAGCGAAAGAATTTCGACGGGGCGGCACGAGTCCGATGAATTTCAAATTATAAGCGGCGAGCTTGACGGGTATACGACGGGAACAGCACTCACTATTCTTATTCCTAACAAGGATACAAGAAGTGCGGACTACTCTTCCCTTTTGACAACACCCCGTCCGTCGCACGCAGACTACACGGCACAGTGCAAGTATCACGGCTTTCAGGACTTTCGAGGAGGCGGACACTTTTCGGGCAGAGTTACTGCGGCACTTGTGGCAATCGGTGCTGTACTTGAGTCAGCGCTTCTTAAAAAAGGAATAAAAATAGGCACTCATATAAAGGAGCTTTTTGGCGAGCGTGACCGTGATTTTCTTGACACGGGTGCGGACATAGAGACTCTTACATCACTTAACTTTCCTGTTCTTGACACCGAAGTCGAAAAAAGAATGCGTGGCGTAATCGAGCGTGCCGCAAAGGACGGCGACAGTGTTGGCGGCGTGCTTGAAAGCGTTGTTCTCGGTGTCCCCTCCGGTGTTGGAGAGCCTTGGTTTGACAGTGTGGAGAGCGAGCTTGCACATATCCTTTTCTCCGTTCCTGCTGTAAAGGGGGTAGAATTTGGCAAGGGCTTTGGCTTCTCTGAGCTTTACGGTAGCGAGGCTAACGACCCGTTTAGAACAGACGGGGAAAAAATTTATACAACCACGAACAACAGTGGCGGTATAAACGGCGGTATTACAAACGGAATGCCTATAATATTCCGCACTGCAATTAAGCCCACACCATCTATATATAAGACACAAAAAACCGTCAATCTTGTGACGGGTGAAAACACAGAAATAAAAGTTGAGGGTAGACACGACCCAGCTATTATTCACAGAGCTGCCGCTGTGGTTGATGCAGCTGCGGCTATTGCAATAGCCGACCTGCTCACTGTGCGTTACGGCACGGATTTCCTTGCAATGGAAAAGAAAAAATAAACAAACTACGGAGGCACACTTTGGAATATGGATGCATAGGAGAAAAGCTCGGACACAGCTTTTCTTCACAGATACACGGACTGCTTGCAGATTACAAATACGAGCTTTGCGAGATTGAACGTGACAAACTCGATGCTTTTATGACTGAGCGTAATTTCAAGGCTATAAACGTGACTATTCCCTACAAAGAGGCTGTAATTCGATACCTTTCAAAAATTGATGATGCGGCAAAGAGCATAGGAGCAGTAAATACTGTAGTAAACCGAGGTGGTGAGCTTTTTGGATACAACACCGATTTTTACGGCCTAACACGGCTGATAGAGCGTTCGGGAATTTGTATAAAAGACAAAAGCGTTGCCGTGCTCGGTACGGGCGGAACCTCAAAAACAGCCGTTTGTGTAGCGAAAAGTTTCGGTGCGAAAGAGGTATTCAAGGTTTCAAGAAAAAGCTCCCCCGAAGCGGTAAGCTATGCCGAGCTTTACGAAAATCACCTTGATACGGAAATAATAATCAACACCACGCCCGTCGGAATGTACCCAAACGTATGCGGTGCGGCAGTTGACGTTTCAAAATTTCCAAAGCTATGTGGCGTAATAGATGCGGTGTACAACCCGCAAAGAACCGACTTGGTTCTTTTTGCAAGGGAGCTTGGAATCCCTGCTGTGGGCGGTCTTTATATGCTAGTCGCACAGGCGGTGAGGGCATCGGAAATCTTCACCGACACAAAATATCCCGAGGGCGAGTGTGATAGAATATATGAGCTTCTCTCAAGAGAAAAAGAAAATATAGTGCTGATAGGTATGCCCTCCTCGGGAAAAAGCACAGTCGGAAAAATTTTAAATGAAAAGCTGCACCGTGAGCTTATAGACACAGATAGTCTCTTTGAAGAGCGGGTCGGTATGAAGATACCCGAGTATTTTGCACTTTTTGGCGAGGAAGCATTCCGCAAAAAAGAGAGCGAAATAATTGAGGACGTGTCAAAATACAGTGGTAAAATTATTGCCACGGGCGGCGGTGCGGTTTTAAAGTCGGAAAACGTGCGTGCACTTAAGAGAAACGGCAAGCTGTTCTTCCTTGACCGTCCGCTTGAATGCCTTATTCCAACATCCGACAGACCTCTTGCAAGCGACAAAGATGCACTTTTTCTGCGTTACTCCGAAAGATACGGAATTTACACCTCGGCGGCAGACGTCATAATTACTGCTGAGTGTGATGCGAATTTTGTGGCAGAGAAAATAGGAGAAAATTTATGAAGCTTTATGTAATCAACGGTCCCAACCTTAATATGCTTGGTATAAGAGAGCCTGACCAGTACGGAAAAGCAAGCTACGGTGAATTAGTCGGGACAGTAGAACGATATTGCACCGAGTGCGGTGTGGAATGCGTTATATTTCAATCAAATCACGAGGGAGCCCTTGTAGATAAAATTCAAGAGGCATACTTTAACTGTGCTGACGGTATAGTTATCAACCCCGGGGCATATACGCATACGAGCATTGCTCTCCTCGATGCACTGAAAGCGACAAGGCTTCCCACGGTTGAGGTGCATATCTCAAGGGTGGAGGAGCGTGAGGACTTCAGACAAGTGAGCTATGTACGAGCGGCTGCCGTCAAGACTATCACAGGTCACGGCATCAATGGCTATACCGAGGCAATAAGCTTTCTCGTTGAGTTTCTTAAAAAAACGGAGACGGAAGATAAATGAAAATAAGGATAGAAAAAGGAAAAGCAAAGGGCAAAATCAGAGTTCCGTCATCAAAAAGTATGGCACACAGAATGCTGATTTGTGCCGCTATGTGTGACGGTGTCAGCACGGTCAGGGGCATTTCTCCCTGCGAGGATGTCAGTGCAACGATAGACTGCCTTAGTGCTTTGGGAATTAAAATAGAGTGTCAGGGCGATGAGGTAAAGGTGCACGGCAAGAGCTTTGCCGAGCTTCAACCAAGTGACACTCTTAGGTGCAGAGAGAGCGGAAGCACTCTACGCTTTCTTATTCCTATTGCGATGATGTCGGGCAAAACGGCAATGTTCTGCGGTGCGGAGGGGCTGTTTTCAAGACCTATGGACGTTTACGAGGCTATTTTCAGAGAAAAAGGTCACACTTTTCTTTCGGACGGAAACACTATAACAGTCAAGGGACCTCTTGAGGGTGGAGAGTTTACGGTAGTCGGAAATATCAGCAGTCAGTTCATAAGCGGTCTTCTTTTCGCACTTCCCGGAGCAAAAAAAGACAGTATAATCAGAATTGTTCCGCCGATTGAAAGCCGTTCATATATAAATTTGACGCTTGAAGCTCTGAATCTTTTTGGAATTGAGGCATACTTTCGAGATGAGTATACCATTTTCATCAAGGGAGGACAAAAACCTACTGCCTGCGACGTTACCGTTGAGGGAGATTTTTCGGGAGCAGCATTTATTGATGCCTTGAACGCATTTGATTCAGACGTAATCATAGAGGGACTTCGCCCCGAGAGCAAGCAGGGCGACAAGATATATAAAAAATACTTTGATATGCTCGGTGCGGGAATTCCTACAGTACATATAGGAGACTGCCCCGACCTCGGTCCTGTGCTTTTTGCTGTTGCGGCGGCAAAGTCGGGCGGAATTTTCGACGGAACAAGACGTCTTAAAATAAAGGAAAGCGACAGAGCTGCCTCAATGGCGGAGGAGTTAAAGAAATTCGGTGCTTCGGTGACGGTATACGACGACACTGTGGTGGTTTATCCTAAGGATTTTCACGCACCCACGGAGCCACTTTGCGGTCATAACGACCACAGAATCGTTATGTCCCTTGCTATTTTGCTCACTCTTACGGGCGGTGAAATAGACGGAGCGGAGGCGGTAAGCAAAAGCTACCCCGAATTCTTCGAGCATCTGTCAAAGCTTGGTATAAGGGTTACAAAAATATGAAATTCGATAAAGAAACGAACATTTTAATAATAGGTCTCGGTGTAATAGGCGGAAGCTATGCCAAAGCACTCACCGAAAAGGGCTACAAGGTTGACACCATAACAAAGGAGCAGTCGAGCATCGACTACGCAAAATCGTGCGGAATGATACGCTACGGCACAACAGAGGTTGAAGAAGAGCTTGTGTCGGCAGCTGACCTTATTATTTTCGCTATTTACCCTGCCGCATTTGTTGAGTGGGTTAAAAAATATGCTCACTTATTCAAAAAGGGTGCGTGGGTAACGGACGTTTGCGGTGTTAAAGGACGTGTGGTATACGATGTAGAGGCAATTATGCCCGAGGGTGTTGAATTTATTTCAGCACACCCGATGGCAGGACGTGAGCAAAGCGGTGTTGAGTTCAGCGACCCGTCGGTTTTCAAGGGAGCAAACTACATTGTCACACCGACAGAAAAAAACTCAAAAGAAGCTATAGACCTATGCAAAAGACTCGGTGAGGAGCTTGGATTTTCAAGAATTTCGGAGCTTTCTCCCAAGGAGCACGACGTTATGATAGGCTTCCTCTCACAGCTGACGCACTGCATTGCGGTTACTCTTATGAATTGCAGCACGGCGGACGGTCTTGAAAAGTATACGGGTGACTCGTTCCGTGACCTAACGAGGATTGCAAAAATAAACGATATGATGTGGAGTGAGCTTTTCATCAGCAACAAGGATGCACTTATATATCAAATGGATACTTTTATTAAAGAATTTTCGGATTTCAGATGGCTTATAGCTAATGAAAACCGAGATGAAATGCGTCAAAAAATGCGTGCATCCACGGAAAGAAGAAAGCTCTTCGACAAGCCAAAAAAATAATTTTTATTTGAGGAATTTATAAAAATGAACAAAAATATGATATTTTACAGAAAGCTACCTATCCCGCAGGAGATAAAGGAAAAATTCCCTCTTACAGCCGCTGTTGCTAAGACAAGAGAGAATAGGGTTGAGCAAATCAGCAAGATTTTCCGTGGTGAGGACGACCGTTTGATTCTCGTAATCGGTCCCTGCTCTGCCGACAGAGAGGACGCTGTGCTCGATTATATGTACAAGCTTCGCACAGTCGAGGAAAAGGTCAAGGACAAAATTATGATAGTTCCTCGAATCTACACAAACAAGCCCCGCACAACGGGTGAGGGCTATAAAGGTATGCTCCACCAGCCCGACCCCAACGCCGAGCCGGATATGTTAAAGGGTATAGTGGCGATAAGGAAGCTGCATATGAGAGCTATTGAAGAAACAGGCTTCGGTTGTGCTGACGAGATGCTTTATCCCGAGAACTACAAGTACCTATCCGATCTTTTGACTTACGTTGCAGTGGGTGCCCGTTCAAGCGAGGATCAGCAGCATAGACTTACGGCAAGCGGAATTGACATTCCCGTAGGTATGAAGAATCCGACGAGCGGTGATATTTCCGTAATGATGAACTCTATTAAGGCGGCACAAAGCTCACATATTTTCTGCTACCGTGGCTGGGAGGCAAAGACTCTCGGCAACCCTCTTGCACACGCAATATTGAGGGGGTATGTAGATAAATACGGCAAATCCTTCTCCAATTATCATTACGAGGACCTCTATTCTCTTTGGGAGGAATATCAAAAGGCAGGGCTTGCAAACCCAGCTGTAATAGTTGACACAAATCACGCAAATTCGGGAAAGAAATATTTTGAGCAACCGAGAATTGCAAAGGAAATTCTACACGCCTGCCGTCATTCCTCTGAAATCAAGAGTATAGTCAAGGGACTTATGATAGAAAGCTACCTCGAAGACGGCTGCCAGAAAATTTCCGCCGACGAGGTTTACGGCAAATCAATCACCGACCCTTGCCTTGGTTGGGAAAAGACAGAGCGTCTTATACTCGAGCTTGCAGACGTTCTTTAAAATAAAAAATCGTAGACCTTAAACCTTGGGGTCTTATAATTAAAACAGGAGTACTGTGTAAATCACAGTACTCCTGTTCGTTTTTATTTGGTTTTGTCTTAATGCGTAAAGCTTGTTTTTATCCAACAAGACCGGAACGCTCGATACCCTGAACGAGGTATTTCTGGCAGAAGAGGTAGATAATAACAAGAGGAAAAATAATCATTATTCCCGCTGTGTTATTTATAACGCTCTTATAAACCGTCCAGCCCTTGAAGGTTGCATCCGTCAGGGACGGAGGCGTAGATTCAAGAATGTCAGGCATAAGGTACATTGCCTCACCCTTGGTAGCTGTTGCGAAGAACATTCCGTGATAGAACTGGTCAGTCCACTGCCACGAGAAGGAGAAGAGGAAGACTGTAATCATCATAGGAATGGCAAGGGGTATGATAATTCTGAAGAACGTACGGAATACGCCTGAACCGTCAACGTATGCAGACTCTTCAAGCTCGTCGGGAACGCCCTTGAAGAACTGACGAAGAAGGTAGATGTAAAGACCGTTCTTGAAAGCAAGTCCAAACACAGAGAAGATGAAATAAGGAACGGGAGTATTTTGAATAGAGACACGTCCTGAATCACTGAATATCTTTGTGAATGCACCAATCGGACCCTCATATCCCCACAGGAATTCCCAAGATTTAGGCTGCATTACATCAATGTCGGAGAGCCACATCTGAATGGAAAGGCTAAGTGTTTGGTGAGGAACAATCATCGTAAATACGACTATTGCCATTACAAGCTTGTTGCCCTTGAACTTGAACTTTGCAAGTCCATAACCAACAAGGCACGCAACGAAGGTCTGAATAAGTGCAACCGCAAGAGAAAGAAGTGCTGTGTTGAGAAGTGCGGTTAAATATTGATTTTCTGTAATCAAGAACTTATACTGCTCGAGGGTGAAGTTCTTTGCGACAAGAGTAACGGTCGGGTCAACGACGTCTGCTTTTGACATAAATGAACCTGCAATCTTCGAGATGAATGGGAAAAGAATAACAAAGGAAACACCAAGCATCAATATGAAGCGGAAGATGTTAACAAGTACACGAATCCAAGTATTTGATGCCTTGAGCTTTGCTTTCATTTTTTCCTTGAAGGTCATCTTGCCCTCGTAATCAACGTGGATTTTGTTCTTGGTTTCTTTTTTAATTACTGTTTTCTGTGAATCCATATTGACTACCTCCTTAATCCCTTCTCTGATAGAATATGAACGATGACATAATTGCGGCTACGATTGCGATGATAAGGATTACTGAAATGAAATAAATCCAATACATCGCAGATCCTTGACCAAGATTTCGGCTTGCCTCGCCTGCTATGTAAGACATCGCCACGTTCGTTTCTCGTGTAAAGGAGTCGATAACGGTATACACCGCATTAACAAGTATCATCGGTGAAATCATCGGGAATGTGACCTTCCAGAAGGTCTCCCAGCCGGTTGCACCGTCAATACGGCACGCCTCATAAATTTGAGGGGAGATTGACTGAAGTCCGGCAAGGAAGATAAGCATCTGTACACCAGAATAGTTGATAATGTTGTAAATATTGTTTACAAGCTGAACTATATAGACAACAAGCTCTGCACCGACCTTCATATTTTCAAAGAGTGCCGCAACGTCAAACACAGAAATAATATCGCTCGCACCGGAGGACCCACCGCCCTCTTGACCTGCAGACTCCATACCGTCCTGAGTTGCTTGTGTTGCAACATCGTTTGAAAGTCCCTCCATAATACCCGTTGCAATAATAACGGGGACGAAGAAGATTGCACGGAAGATAGCTCGACCGAGCATCTTCTGGTTCAGAACAACCGCAATGAAAAGAGAGAAGATGATAATTGCGGGTACCTCAAATATGAGGTTCTGAAGACCTGAGAAAAGCTTTGTAATAAAGTCGGGCGACGTAACAAAAGCATACTTGTAATGCGAGAAGCCTACGAACTCAAGCACACGGCGTGAACCGCCTGCGATTGTTTCGAGCTTGAGATTGGTCATACTGTACGTAACCGAGTCAATAAGAATCGGGAGGTACACGAAGAATATTCCGAGAAGGAAAGGCAGAACGAAAAGGTATCCCGCCTTCGCCTTCTTAGAGTCAAGGGACGCATTACGGTGCCTTTTTGGCAATTTTAATTTTTCCATTTTTGTCCCTCCTTAAATTCTCTTAAATTCATACTTACCAAGTATGAATGCTCCGTAACCGAGGTCTACGATAACGCTGTGAATGTTATAGTTAAGAACGAAGTGTACCTCGTGTCCTGTGGTTGCATTTTTGTAAGTAACCATAACTACGTTGTAATTATTTACGGTATAGTCGGTTTTTACATAATTTTTGCCATCTGTTGATTTGGAATCCGTAAGATAATTATACTCCGAGGTATATTCCTCAAGTACATTAAACGATATTTTGTAAGGATCGCTTGAAGCTGCATACTTTTCATCAAAGGACTCCTCAAGAAGCTCAAGGCGCTTAACTATTGAAGCTCTAATCTCATTTGCATACTTTTCATCAATCTGAATATTGTTTGTGAGATTGAGAAGATTGCCCGCCTGAGAGGCAATAGCATCTACGTCGATTTCGACCTTAACGCCCTTACCGTACTCTCCCTTGGCATTCATATCTTCATAAGCTGCGATGATATCTTGCTCGATCTGTTCCTCAGCTCTGCTTATAAGCTCGTTTACAAGTTTTGTATAAACAAGCTCCTTTTCCTCTGCACCGATTACACGCTCTACGGTCAAAATTTTATGATCAACAATTTTATAATTTTGAAGATCTCCAATTGCACCGTTTATAACGGAATACTGCTCTACAACATTTGTAAACCAGTTTTCGTAGCTGACACCGTAATACTTGTTGAGATTCTCATCCTCTTTCATATGATGATGATTGTCGTAGCAAAGAATGTAGTAAAGCGACGCGCCGTTCTCAATAGAGCGGAGAATATCGTAATCGGGGTCACCCGAGTAGTTGAGTGCACTGCCGGTATACTTAACGTAACCGTGAAGAACCATTCCAAGGAACGGAACTGCATACGAGGAGTATCTCAAGTGGTTGGAATCAATGTATGCATCGATAATATGAGATGCATATTCAAGAGAATAAGCATTACCCTTATCAAGCATAATGTCATATCCGTCTTTCTTCATAGAAGCGAGAATGTCGGATATATACTCACTTGCCTCTTCTCTGTTGATGGGATTTTCATCATCAAAGTTAGAGTTAATATCGGAACCGAGGGTGGAAACGGAAATGTTCTTTATTCCAAACTCGGAGTAATCATCGTTGAACTCAACGTAGAGTTCTGCAAGAGCATCGGGAGAAACAAGCCTCGTAAGGAATGACTCGTAAGAGTGAGTGACGGAGTTATAAAGCTGCTTTTCAGCATAACGGTTGTCTATGAGCTTAGAGGAAATACCGTTAGGATAAATTCCATCAAACATCGCCGTATTGTTAATATAAATGAAATCGAATTCGGGATAGATACCGAGGTGTGAGCCCTGCTTTGCAGAAACGCTGTTTGCGTAGTTCATAAGTGCCAAGAAGCCATCCTCGCCACCAACAACCTTATCCCACTTAACCTTAGATGGGTAAGTATATTCCATACCACCGTTAGCAAAGCCGGTAAGACGGAAGTTGATGTTCGTTATGTTTGTAATTTGTTCTGCAAGCTGATCGTATTCCTTTGCCTTTTGCTCATAAAGAGCCTTAAGCTCAAGATCCTTTTCAGTCTTTTTTGCCTCTTGTCTGTAATATTCTGCCTTTTCACGTATCAAACGGGTTGCATCAGCAAACTCGTCGTACATAGTACGAATATTTTCAAAGGTGGTGAGGGCTGTGGAAACCTCTACGGGGAAAGAAAGAATCTTCTCCAAAATCTCCATAGAACCGAAGACCTCAATGTAAAGAGGAAGGTCGTTGCCAAGGCTTGCAAAGGCTTCAATAGTTCCGTCTTCGATAAGGTAATCACGGTAGCACTCTGCCATTGCAGAATAGCTTGCGTTGTAATTTGCACCGTAAATCGAGTTAAGTCTTTCGTCTGTGAGCATAGTGATCTTAGTTATGAAAGATCCGCTATACTTAGTCTCGGCAACCATCGTATACTCGCCAAGTCCACTGACCGAAAGGGTTTGAGAAAGGTCGTACGTATCGGACGGATAGGGACGGTATACGGGGTATATCGTTCCAAAGCCCGAGGTGGTACATTCAAATCTAAAGTTAAGGTGTGCAAGAGCCGCACCCTCTTCTATGATTGCAAAGAATCCGTTTTGAAGCTTGGAAGTTCCTACAAGCTCCTGCATTTCAGGAGACACACTCTCAGTATATACCGCACCATATACAGGCATAGTAACCTGCTCACGATAGTCACCTGTAATTGCGATGATATCGGAATATGCGTGGTCTATACCGTAAACGGGTGCCTTGAATGACACAATACCACCATTGTAGAAATCAGAAATGCTTACTATAGTTCCACTTCCATCGGGGTAGAAAATATATCCATCGAGAGGATTCTTCTGGTTTCTGTTATAAGTACCGGGTCTTTCGGGATTTTCATCAAGGTAGAAAAGATCACTTGCACCGAAATACTTAAGCGGAGTTATAGAATAAAGAATGTAAGTGGATTCATCAAACGTGATAGAGTTTGCGGGGAGATTCACCGAAAGGGTGCCATCCTCGTTAAACGTATACTCAAGAGCACATCTGAATACGGGGCGTGCTACAAACTCGTGAACGTAACCGCATTCCCTTTCATCCCTATACATATCATTAAAGCTGTAGGTGGGAGTGTCGTTGTATACGCAATACTTTTCAATGATTTCCTGAGTTTGAGCAAGGACTCTGTAGTTTGTATTGCTGATATTACAAATTACGTTATAGCCTGTGGTTGATGCTTTATAGCTGTTTGTAAACTCGAGAATCGCACCGTAGACATCCTGCATCGGGTTCGAGTATTCGAAAATTTTAACAATGTAGTACTCAATAAGAGAGAGATACTGACCTATTGCATCAACATTAAGCTTGCCGTTATCGCTGTAAAAGAGAAGTTCTGCGTAGGTGCAAGCCTCAACAACACTTCCGCAAGTAGAGCAAACGTACTCACCGTCTGCGTTGGGTGTCTTAACCTTCTCACCTACTGCGTGCTTTCTACAGTAATGAACCGTTTCGTCAAGATTAAGAAGCTGAGAGAAGTTCTCAAAGCGTCTATTGAACTCATCACGTGCACCGGAGGTTACAAACTCGGTCTTCTCCTTATCAAGCTCAATAGTTCCCTTGCCCATTACGCTGGCTGCAAATTGATAAAGCTTTCCGTCACGGTAGGGAGATTTATTGTTGTCTACGTTCATACCGTATGCAAGAAGGTTCTTAAACGCTCTGTTTGCATTTCTGCCTGTATAATAGTCAAGCTGGCTTGCAGAGGTTGCCGTTTCAGGGCTGGTTGCCTCGGCATCGTGCTTCTGGAAGAGCTTGTCGGCCTCAGCAATATAGTTCTCGAGAAGCGGAAGAACCAAACACTCCATATAACGATCCTGATGCATTGCACCGGGAACAAGATATCTGAGTGTTGTATCACCGATGGTATAGCTTACACGAAGACCTCCGTTGATTGCAGACACGTAAATCTGTCCGTTGGTTGCGGCACCCGTAAAGCTGTCCATAGTAATAGGTGTTTCAGACGAGTTGGAAATTGAGTTGTACTCAAGCTCGATTTGGCTCACAAGAGTCGTCGTAGGGTTGGTAAGCTCACGGTAATCGTAGGGATTACTTGTAAGCACCTGCCCTGTCAGGTTGTTCTGATAATACATAAAGCCCGTATAGACGTTTACGTAAACAGAGTACATACCGTTTTTAGAGGTTGCTGACATAAGCTGTCCTGCAGCCTTCTCTGCTTCAAGCATCTGCTCCGCAGAGTTATACTTAAGCTGTTTTGCAAAAGTAAGTACGTTAATGAAGTCTTCTTCATTTTTAGCATACATATTCGCTGCCGTTATAGAATCAGGCTTTTCTGCACTGTTAGCAGCAAATGCTAAAGTGGGGAATGCTACTATGACCGCAGTTGAAAGCATAATCGCCGCAAGCAGCATAGATAATATTCTTTTAAATTTCATTTTTACCTCCTACTGCTACGAAAGATTATCAATAATCTCACTACCGAGAGTTACAAGGAAGCTTGACATCTTAACAACAAGTGCCGAGAACAGGATAGCAACGAACATAATAACTACCATTGCTACAATAGTTCCGATAATTGTTATTATATTCTTGGGAATAGAATAACCGTGAGTTACAACCATTCCAAAGAAGATGAGAAGTCCTGCCCAAATGTAACCGATGGTTACAAGAAGAGAAACTATAGAGCCGCCTGTTACAATGTTAGTAAGTGCGGTTGATAAAATTACCATTACAGGTACGGGTGCTATTGCATAACAGGTTGCAATATAGATATCCTTGAAGCTACCCTCTCCGTCAAACAGTGTCGTAAGACACCAGTTCGAAACAATCCAAAGAAGAACGGGAACAAGCACCGCCGTCATTTGAACAAGAATAGACGTGGATTCACCACGGGGGTTGAACGCATATCCCTGTCCAATAGACTGATAGAAGAATGCAATAACTGTAAGAGTTAAGAACGTAGTTGCTGCTCTTACAGAGCCTCGCTTCTCATGCTTAAGATCCCAGAATCCGTCGAACGGATGGAATACGAGATGGAATACGTATAACATTTCCTCGCCATAGGTCTTTTTGCCGACCTTGAGCGCGGTTGCTTTGTTCTTTTTCTTTGCCCACCCAAGGAACTTGAAGAAAAATACAAGAACAACTATGACTAAGATAACCATAGGAATCATCCACTTAGAGGTGAATTCCTTGCTAATTGCGTTCTGTGCCTTAGTCCAGAAATCAACCTCGTAAGCTACCTCGAGCATTTCCTTAGCCTCTTCGTAGTCACCCTTGTTATAGAGTGCCTTACCTATACCTATATATGCAAGGTCGAAGTTGTTGTTCATAGTAAGAACGTCCTGCCAATACTCAATCGACTGCGAATAGTTATGATTATTCTCGTTTTCAAGAGCCTTGATCAGAGTTTTGCAATACTCGGTGGGAGAGAAGACAACAAGCTTGTCGCCCGTGGTTGTCTTGTCCATTACAATAAGACGGTACTCTGTATCCCCCTCTGCCGTAACGTATTTCTGATACGTCATAGCCTGGGGGTTTTCGAAGTTTCCAAGCTGAACACCCATATCTCCAAATGCAAAGAGAAGATCTCCGTTGGAGTTATATGTAAATGTTCTTGTTCTTTGTATTGTCGTGTTACTGTCAAGAATGGTCCAAGAGCCCTCAGGACCTATTGCAATGTCGGTAATCTTAGAAAGTTCAGCCGTAGAGAGAACTCCTACTTCTCCACCGGGATCGAAGAAGCCGTTACGCTTCATAATCTCCTTACCCATAGAGTTAAGCTTTTTTACGGGTGAGTAGGTTGGAGACTTAGATTCAATTGTTGCAAGCTGTTCCGTGAGGTCACTTTGAGTGGTAAAGTTGATAGTTGCGTAAACAAATCCGAACTCATCAACAGTTACGTTGTTATAAGCCGTAGGAATATTAGATGCCTGTCTTTCAAGCTGCTCATCGGATTGGAATATACTCCAAATACGGTCAAGAACGCTATAAGTAACCTTCTGTGCACCGATAAAGCCCGTAAACGAGCCGTCGCTTGCAAGAACTATGATACCCTCAAAGCAACGCTGAGAGGAGATGAAGATTCTTCCGTAAAGGTCAACGGCAATTGCCTGAGGAACGAATGCGTCATCATCAATAATTCTGTCATCAGGCTTATAAATTGTCTTTACGTAATTATATGCTTCGTCAAAAACTACGATCTGCTTGTTTCCTGTGTCACATACGTAAATCTTTTTGCCGATTGCAGTGTCTGAAGCTGTAACGAAAAGACCCTCCGGAGCTGAAAGAGTACGAACGTCTCCGCTGTCATCGATATACTCGCTGATAGATGCAACCTGCTCGTAATCCTTGTTGAGAACTATAATGCGGTTGTTGGTCTTGTCAGCAAGATAGATGTTTCCGTCCTCGTCAGAAACGATGTCACGGGTTTCCGGAGAAATTGCCGTTGCGGGAATTCCCATTCCGGTATAGGTTCTCGAATCACTTACCCTGTATGCGTGGGGAGACTTAAGAGGTTCACCGTCAATGGAATAGGTGTAGGTCTCGTAGGGGTCAAATGCAGATACGGAGAACGTTCCGAAAAGCATTATAGCAATTACGGCAAATATTAATATTTTAGTAATTTTACTTTTCATATATCCTCCTTAATCCTTCATTCCGGAAGATCCCATCGTTTCGATAATCTTACTCTGGTTGAAGACAAAGATTGCGATAGGAACAAGCATCATAATAACCGTCGCCGCTGCTGCTGCACCGGAACGTGCGATACCTCCGCTTAAAATCTGACCTATTGCATAGTTGAAGGTCTTCAATTCTTCCGAATGTACGTATACGGATGCACCTGCGTTCCAAAGAGACTTGAAGCACTCGATAGTAAGCGTGAGCCACGCAGGCTTAACCATCGGCATTGCGATAATCAGGAATGTTCTGAACTCACTTGCACCATCAAGACGTGCAGATTCAAGTACAGTATCCGGCACCGATGACTCCATAAACTGCTTCATAAGGTAAAGACCCATAGTTGTTGCCATCGAGGGAACGATGATCGAAAGATACGTGTCAATCCAGCCAAATGCAGAAAGAATGATGAAGTGGGTGACCTGGTTAACGGTTGAATGGAACATAAGTGACATAACTATAACTTGGAAGATTGCGTTTCTTCCAGGGAATCTGAGCTTTGCGAGTGAGTATGCCGCCATAGAAGCGAAAATTAGGTTTCCAACGGTGCCGCAAAGTGTGAGAAACACGGTGTTAAATATGTATCTCGAAAAAGGTACCCACGAGTCACCCATCAATGTAAATAAATCCTTGAAGTTGTCAAAGGACGGGTCTACTACGTAAAACTTGGGAGGGAACATAAAGAGTTCGTCCAAAGGCTTTAAGGACTGAATGACAACGTAGTACATAGGCAGGAACATAAATGCTCCAAGAAGTACAAGTATGAAGGTTATACCGCCGTCTCCGCCCTTTGAACGGTTGAGAACGACTCTATGCCCTCTTGTTCTTAATTTCTTTGACATATTACTCACCTACCTTCGAGAGTGCCTTCTTTATAACGATGTTACAGCCAAACATTATTATAAACAGAATGACTGCAATCGCCGAGGCATAACCGATTTCATAACGGCTGCCACCGTAGTCTGAAAGGTGGTGCATAATCGTATGCGCCGCATAATCAACCGACGGGAAGCCGCAAAGTGCGTCAACGACCGCACCGAAGCCGAATGCCTGTGTAATAGAGAGAACCGCACCGAACATAAGCTGCGGACGCATTGTTGGGAGCGTGATATACCAAAGCTCCTGCCAACGGTTTTTAATTCCGTCAACCGCAGCCGCCTCATACATAGAACGGTCAATCGTCTGGAAGCCTGCGATGAATGACAGGAACGCAGTACCGAGCGAGGTCCAAAGTGCGACGACAATACAAAGCGGCATAACGTAATCTGCATTGTCGAACCAAAGGATTGGCTGGGAAATTAGGTTCCATTTCATCAGCACTGCATTCGCCCAACCGTAAGAGTCAGAGGAGAACAGTGTCTTCCAAATCAGGTAAACCTGACCGGAAATTGAGGGTGCGTAGAAGATAAGTGTTACAACAGCACGAATCTTGGGGGGGAGCTCGTTAATAAACCAAGCTATTAAAAGTGAAAGTATGTATGATACAGGACCCGTAACGCACGCAAATATCAGAGTGTTCTGACATGCAAGAATGAAAATTTCGTCATCAAGGAAAAGCCTTGCGAAATTCTCGTGCCAAACGAAATCGGGTATATCAAGCATATTGAAGTT
Organism: Eubacteriales bacterium; assembly: GCA_045655765.1. Classification (GTDB taxonomy): domain Bacteria; phylum Bacillota; class Clostridia; order Oscillospirales; family CAG-272; genus UBA1740. The sequence goes on from JAZOQA010000057.1 coordinate 17,616, forward strand.
AGTTAAGCTGAGTATCATCGACAGAACAACGGGAAGGACTGTAAAGATGATGAAAAGCAGAAGGAACGGTGCAAGCATAAAGTACGCCGTCTTATTCTTTTTCATCTCTTTCCATGTCCACTGCCATTTAGACATCTCGCTGCGCTGTGTAGGACGCTTAGCCTCTGTCTTTGAACGTGACATTTGATTATCTCCTTTTCGTTAGTCTCAAGCGTTAGGTGTAGGATCGATTTCTTCTTCACCTGTTGTGGGATTCTTGTAACCCACGTACCAGATACCTCTGTCCTTAAACTCCTCACGCTTTCTCGTAATTTCGGAGTTAATCGCATCAATGTAGTTCTGAAGAGCTTCGACAGCATTAGCACCGTTATTTACCGCATCGAGGAATGCGAACTTCATATATCTATTATAAATGTAAGAACCAGGATAGTTTACTATGGAGCACATATTACTCATCTGATCCTGAATTGCAAGCTTTTCACTTGCTGTCCAAGACAGATCCTGAATAGCCTGAAGGTTTGCCGTCTCGTACTTTGCAGAAGGACCGATGAGGGCAACCATTCTGTTTCCGTACTCTGCCTGAACGCTAGCGTTGCTGTTCCACTGAGAGAACTGCCAAGCAGCAAGAAGGTTGTCGCAGCCACGAAGAATTACGGTTGCTCCAACTCCTGCAAGAGACTCGTAATGAATCTCCTCTACTCCGTCGCCGTCAGCATCTCTGAACAAGCCGGGAAGCGAGCAGAATTCCCAAAGACCTTCAATTTCCGTTGCGTAAACTACGAGCTGGTTGTAGAGTGCGCAGTAGCTACCAACAAGGATAGGCATTTCACCAGTTCTGAAACGGTTTGCAGCATCGTATGCTACGGGGAATGAATAGTCGCTATAAAGACGACACACAAACTCGAATGCTTCAAGAGCGATATCGGAGTCGAGGTCAATTCTTGCACCTGCGTACTTAGAATCGTACTCATCGCTGTTGGTGTATTTCCAAAGGTTACCGCCCTTTTGATAAATCATAAAGTCAAGAGCGGAAATATAGTCAACACCGATAGACATATTATTAGACTGGATTATAGGCAAGCAAGACAGAAGGTCATCCCAAGTCTCGGGAACGCCTATGTTCAGGTTTGCAAGAACATCCATACGGTAGAACATCATTGCGAAGTTCATCGTCTGAGGAACGCCGTACGTTACGCCAAGAAGCTGAAGCGTATCCATTGCAGCCTGTGTAAATACCTGCTTCTCTTCACCGTTAAGCACTTGTGGGCTATTTTCGGTAAGAATTACGTCAGAATAAGGCTTTGTGATGAACGAAAGCTCCGCTCCCTCCTTTACAGACTTCCAAGCGGCAATTTCCTTGGGATCTGTAACGGTGACGGTAACGGTCGTTTTGTCAGGATTAAGATGAGTATAATAAGCCTCACCCAAATTTTCATCATAAGCGTACTCAACAAGCACAGCCCCCTCTTTGAGGCTCTTTTCGGGAGAAGAGATGGTAACTGTTACGTAATCATAGTTACCGTTGGTTTCATAACGGTAAGTATAATGAGTTGTAACGAAAATTTTATTTTCATCTGCATCGAGTCGGTGAGAATCATTTCCGTTCATTCCTATTACGGCACCACGGATAGCATAGTTAATTACGTCCGCAGCAGCAAGACCGATATAAACGTCAGGACCCTTGCCCGAAAGAATGGAGGGAAGAAGAGTTCCGCCCGTAACAAGCTTAAGCGCAGCGGGCGTACCCGTGCTGTTGGAATAACCGTTTTGAGCGTCAATCATTGAACGCCAAATCTGGGACTGGTCTCGACCGGTCGCAAGCCAAACGTCAATCTTTTGACTGTCATCGGAAATCTCGGTGGTAAGACCCATCTCATCATAATCTACCCAGAACGATGCAAAGAACGAAAGAATCTCAAACCAAAGAGATTCCCAGAAGCCTGCATCGGACTCACGGGGTTGCTCGGATGCGTTAGCGGGAACAAAGAATATTGCGTCAACCATAATTGTGCTCTGCTTTGAGCTGTTAATCCAAGAGCCGAGCGTTCCAAGGTAGGATTTAAGAGATCCCATATTCTTCGCTACGTTATCTCCTCTGTCAGAGCCCATTTGAAGAAGCAAAAGTGCAATGGTGTCGAGCTGTGCAATGTGCGAACCGTTAGTTCCGCAAAGAGCCTCAAGCTCCGACTTTACTGCTGCAAGCTCCTTTGCTTGAACAAGGAAATTATAGAGCACATCAGGCATAATATCGTCAAATCTGTAATCACGGTTTTCATCCGGATCAGCTCCTGTGAGCTGAAGAATCTGTAGATAGCAATCATTAATAACATTAAGGGAAGCTTCTACACGCTGAATGCTGTTTTTGAGAGAGCCAAGAGAGCACTCGAGGTAAATGGTATACTGTACGCCCTCTTCAAAATAGAATTCATAAGCGTTTCCTTTGCCGTCGCCTATAAATTCAGACTGCCATTCCTTGCTGTAATTATACTTTATGTCATTTGCTTCCTTAAAAGGAACTGTAGGAGTTCCGTCAGCAAGACCATACTCGCCACCGGCAAGCTTAATGGTACGGCAAACATACATACCCTGCAGAGCATTCTGCAAGAATCGCATAGAAATCTTGTACATACCGTCTTTGGTGACGTAGAAATTATACGCTGCCCACTGTCCAACCGAACTATATCCGTTTTCTCCTATTACGTTATAAAGCTGAGAAGAGTGGTTGGTGGGGAACGTAGCCGCTGAGGTATTATCATTGGATGGAGCAACCGAAGAATCGGAAACAAAATCAGGAAATTCTGCCTCAATACGAACAGTTCCGTTACCAACAGGTGCGGCGGAATGCTCCGCACGGTAGTCGGCGTAGGACTTTGTGGAGTCTGCCGTAGCATCACCCTCCTTAACCTCTGCAGGAATAAGCTCTATGGACTTAACAATCACAGGGTCACGCTCTGCAATAAGAGAGAACTCGTGATCACCCTTTGACATATAGAACATAAAGTTATCCGTATAATATCCGCTGGAATCCTTGAAGTAATAGGTCTTCCAAGCGGGGACGGCAACTGCCTCGGGTGCCATAGAGTTGTTATTCATATCAGCTTGAATGGTATAAGTTTTCGTAACACGGAAAAGCTTATCACCCTCGTACTCATAGGAAACAACGGTCTTTACATACGCACCAGGGTTCTCAACAGGATCGCTATAAGAGGTGACGGGCGGCTTATATTCCTCTTTGCCCGTTACGTCAACACGATCGGTTTTTGAGTTTGAATATACCCACGACTTGTCAAGAGTAACATATGCAGCTTCCGTAAAGGTAATCTGACCGTCAAGCATAAACTTACGCTCAATGGAGCTGGTGCTGCTTTCATCGGTAACAACGGTGAAGTATTCAATTTTAATATAATACATTCCGACATTCGAAACGTCGGGAATGCTGAACTGCCAAGTCGCAGTTCCTATTGAGGGGAGATAAACCGAGTTTGCAATATCATCTTGGTCGAAATCCTCCCAATTTTTTGAATTCTTCTCCATTTCCTCAGCAAAGAAGGGCTTCAGCTTGTAAGTCCCGTCGTCGTTGAATACGGGATTGCCCTGCGAGTCGGTCTCGTAAAGAACGCCCGCATTCTCCTTCATTGCATCGTTAGTTCCGTAATTCGAAAACTCGAAGATATCGGAATTGTTCACGTCGATGACAATATTGCTCACCGGCTTTTGCTTCTGTTGAGAAGCCCAAGCCTTGAGGTAATCCTCATACGACTTAGTTCCGACGAGGGAGTTCATCTCGTCGAGAGTGGATGCCGTACCGTTCTCCTTGTATTCGCCGTTGGCTGCACTGACGGTAAGTCCAAGTGCACTAAGAAGCGTCGCAAGGGTAAGAACAAGACAAATCACTCTTTGAGTCAATTTTCTTTTCATTGTTTTTCCTCCGTGTTTTTTTGTGGTGAGGCCTTTCGGTAAAGGTCGCCCTCGCCGACGATGTCACCAAGCCGCCCCATTCCGTCAAAGACTTTGTAAGGTCGGGCTGCTTGGTGAAACCGTCGCACATACCTACGTGCCGCATTTACACGTAAAGATTATAACATACGGGAACTAAAAAGTCAATACTTGCATATCGTGCATAAAATATGTTTTTAAGGTAAAAGGAAGCAAAAAATACCCATTTTTTAGCAATGTAAACTATAGTTAACATTGAAAAAGTTCGGCAGTTACTCCCCTGTGGCAAAAAGGTAAATGAAAACGACGTTTTAGGCACTAAAAAACACGCATTTCATCAAAAATGCGTGTTGACGTAAATTGTATTTACTTATTTTTTGTTGTTTTTGAGTTTTTTTGCTTTGCACAAGGTATATACACACTTTTTGTCTATTTTGCACAATTTGTGAACGTTTTTTTCTACACACAGATTCCTTTAAAAAACATACAAAAGTCTCGAAAATACGACGTTTAATCCTTTTTGAGATAAAAATCAATTAAGAAACGGAGTCTATAAATCCTCCTGCAATAACGGTTTCTCCGTCATAAATCACAGCGGATTGACCCGCAGTAACAGATGGCTGAGGCTTCGAAAGGTGAAGCGTTGCCCTGCCCTCCGAATGGAAAACAACACGTGCCTCCGTCTGTCTTGCCTGATAGCGAAGCTTGACAAAAGCCGTGCGTTCCTTTCCAAATTCGGGTTCTTTTATTCCCGAAAAAACCATACCGGATATGTGTACCGTTCTGCTCATTTTAGGAGACGTGGAAAGCGTCACTGTATTGCGTATTGGGTCAATATCCGTAACAAAGGCACGCTCGCCCAGTGAAACTCCAAGCCCCTTACGCTGTCCGACAGTATATCTTATTATTCCTTTATGCCGTCCAAGCACCCGACCTGACGCATCCACAAAATCGCCGCTTGGCGATACTCCTCTTTTTCGTTCAACGAAAGAGGCATAGCCGTCATCAGGGCTTATAAAGCATATCTCCTGACTGTCACCCTTGTCAGCGGCGGACAGCCCCTCGGTGCGAGCAAGAGCTCGAACGTCGTTTTTTGTGAGCTCCGAAAGCGGGAAAATTATCATTTTCAGCTGTTCTTGAGAAAGCCGCCAAAGCATATAAGTCTGATCCTTTGAAGGATCCGCCGCTCGTGCAACGGCATACCGCTCCTCACCGCAATCCTCTACTCTTACTACCCTTGCATAATGTCCTGTGGCAATCTTATCAAAGCCGTGCTCCTTTGCAAACTCACAAAGAAAGTGAAACTTCACCGCTCTGTTGCATATAATGCACGGATTTGGCGTTCTTGCCGCCGTATACTCGTCAACAAAGCTTTCAACAACCTCACGCTCAAAGGCTTCGGTACAGTCAATAATATGAATGGGAATTCCAAGCTCTCTTGCGGCAAGCTCCGCCTCGGAGGTCTCAGTGTATTTATGCATTTTTAGCACCGCACCCTCAACCTCAAAGCCCTCGTCCAAAAGCAATCTTGCGGCATAGGTGCTGTCAATTCCGCCACTCATACCTAAAAGAACACGCATCGCTTTTCTGTCCGTCACACTGTCCCCTCCTCTTTTTTAGTTCTCTTATATAAATTCAGGCTAATAAATTCAGGCGGCAAGGAGAATATCCGTATGCCGCCCATTTATCCTTATTCTTCCTCACCGTGATCCTTTTCAATTTCAAAATCAACGGGACGTCCTATCTTGCTGTAATAATCGGCAACGGCACTCTTGACCGCCTCCTCTGCAAGCACGGAGCAATGCACCTTTACAGGCGGAAGCCCCTCGAGTGCCTCAACCACAACGCTGTTAGTAAGCTTCAGTGCCTCGGAAACACTCTTTCCCTTTATAAGCTCGGTTGCCATAGAGGACGTTGCAATTGCCGCACCGCAGCCAAAGGTCTTGAACTTGCAGTCGGTTATAATATCGTTTTCATCTATTTTAAGGTAGATTTTCATTATATCGCCGCACTTGGCGTTTCCTACAGTGCCTACGCCGTCAGCGTTTTCAATCTCACCTACATTTCTCGGATTTGTGAAATGATCCATCACCTTTTCACTGTATTGCATTTGTTTTTTCCTTTCCTCAAATATTGTTCTTTACCGTCTCCCAAAGAGGACTCATATTACGAAGTCGTTCTACGATGGGCGGAAGCTGTTCTATGATATAGTCTATATCTTCATCTGTATTTTCGTGAGATATTGAAATTCTCACAGAGCCGTGTGCCTTTTCGTGCGGAACGCCTGTCGCAAGCAAGACGTGCGAGGCTTCAAGCGATTCAGATGAGCAAGCGGAGCCTGTCGAAACGCAAATTCCCGCTATATCGAGCCACAAAAGCATACTTTCTCCCTCAATAAACTCAAAACCGACGTTGACGTTGCCCGCAAGGCGGTTTGTCGGGTGTCCGTTGAGCTTGGAATAAGGAATTTTAGTCAAGGCTTCTATTAAACGATCCCTCATTTTTCTTACACGATCAAGCTCGGGCAGTCTTGCCTTTGCTACCTCAAGTGCCTTTGCAAGTCCTACTATATAAGGAACGTTTTCGGTTCCGGGACGCTTACGGCGTTCCTGACCTCCGCCCTCAATCAGATTGTTTATAACTGTTCCCTTACGGATATAGAGCAAGCCAATACCCTTTGGTGCGTGAATTTTATGCCCAGAAATCGAGAGCATATCGACGGGGAGCTTTTTCAAATCTATGTCTACGTTTCCTACAGCTTGAACCGCATCGGTAAACATAAGTGCACCTACACTGTGAGCAATTTCACAAATCTCGGAAATCGGCTCGATGGTTCCTATTTCATTGTTTGCATACATAATTGCGACCACAGCGGTTTTTTCACTTACTGCGGCACGAAGTTCATCAAGCCTGACAGTTCCGAACTCATCAACGCCTACGTAAGTAACCTCAAAGCCCTCCTTTTCAAGAGCCTTGCAGGTATGGAGAACTGCGTGATGCTCTATTGCACTTGTAACAATTTGAGTTCTGCCCTTTGCTCGTCCTCTGTAAGCTGCACCCCGAATTGCCCAGTTGTCGGACTCGGTGCCGCAGGACGTGAAATAAATCTCGCCCGAGGAGCAGCCGAGTGTCTTGGCAATGCTTGCCCTCGCTTCATCAAGCATAGCTTTTGCCTCAGCCCCCTTCGAGTGTTGGCTTGAGGGGTTGCCCCACACCGTTTCGAAGCAAGGCTGCATAGCTTCTATAACCTCACGGCTGACGGGTGTCGTCGCCGCATTGTCAGCATATACGAATTTTGACATTTTATTTTCCTTATTCGGCATTTTCCCGACTTATTTCATCACTTTTTTATGTCGTTTTTTGCCGCCTGTTATTTTCTCAGTTTATTGTATACCAATTTTGTGGATTTTTCAATAGTTTTCTGTAATTAAATATGTTAATTTTTTGTGAACAACTCGGGCTAGAGAACGCTTTAAAAAAATGCACAGCCAATTCAAATTAATATGTATTTTTTCCTTAAAAACGCTTGACTTTTATGAAATAATACAATATAATTGTAATCGTAAAAATCAAACCTTAAAAAAGGTAAAGGAAAGCGAGAAAAAACTATGTATACAATAGGTATTGACCTTGGCGGAACCAATATAGCTATCGGTCTTTGTGATGAAAATCTTAAAATTGTAGACAAGGCGTCCGTCCCCACAGGTGCTGATCGGGACGGCAAGCTCATAGTAAAGGATATGGCAGACCTTTCACGCGCACTCATCGAAAGAAACAACCTTACTCTTGATGACGTTGAGTACGTTGGCATTGCTACCCCCGGTGCTGCAAATGCAAAGACGGGCGTGGTAGAATATGCAAACAACCTCCCATTCGTTAAATTCCCTATTGCGGATGTATTTAAGGAATTTCTGCCCGTAAAGCAGGTTCTTATCGCAAACGATGCAAATGCAGCGGCACTTGGGGAATCTCTCGTAGGCTCGGCAAAGGGCACGTCCACCTCCGTTATGATTACCCTTGGAACTGGTGTCGGCGGCGGAATAGTCATCGACGGAAAGCTTTTCGGCGGCGGAATCGACGGCTTCGGTGCAGAGCTTGGTCACTCCGTTATAGTTAAGGACGGACGTCAATGCTCTTGCGGAAGACGTGGCTGCTGGGAGACCTACTCCTCCGCTACCGGTCTTACCAATATGACAAAGGAAAAAATGGCAGAGCTTAAATTCAAGGCTCTTCCCTCTTTGCTCTTTGAGGAAGCTGAAAAGGAAGGCAAGGTCAGTGCAAGAACAGCCTTCAACGCAATGAGAAGAGGCGACAAGTACGGTGCGGAGCTTGTAAAGGAGTATATAGAATACCTTGCTGTGGGAATCACCGATATGATCAACATTTTCCAGCCTGAGGTTCTTTCTATCGGCGGCGGAGTTTCTAACGAAAAGGAATATCTCACAGCTCCGCTCATCGAAATTGTAAACAACGAGCAGTACACAAGAGCCAACCTTGTAAAAACCAAGATTGTGACCGCAACACTCGGCAACGATGCGGGAATAATCGGTGCGGCAGGTCTTGGTAAATAATCCGACAATATGTTGCAAATTCTATAATAAAACAAAGAAAAGCACGAAGAAACACAAGGTTTCTTCGTGCTTTTTGCATTTTATCAATTAATTGACGAGGCTTAGAACGGCACGTGGTCGGTGTAATCTACGCCCGTATATCTTTGTGCCTGCGTTGAGAACAGGCGGAAATATTTGCCCCTGTTTGCCATAAGCTCCTCGTGCGTTCCGACCTCTGCCACCTCACCCCAATCAAGCACAACGATTTTGTCGGCGGTGGTAGCACTTGAGAGCCTGTGAGAGACGAAAATCGTAATTTTATCCTTTGAAAGCTCGGAGAAGCGGTCGAAAACGTCCTTTTCCGCAATGGGGTCAAGCGAAGCTGTCGGCTCGTCGAGAATGAGGATGTCGGAATCCTTATAGAACGCTCTTGAAATAGAAAGCTTCTGCCACTGTCCTATGGAAAGCTCGATGCCGTCCTCCTCGAAAAATCGAGTCAGAGGCGTGTCAAAGCCACGTGGCAGCTTCTCTATAAACTCTGCGGAATTTCCTCGCACTGCTGCTTTTTCAACGTCTTTACGCTCGTGCGTACGCTTCACGTCGCCGAACTCTATGTTTTCCGCTACGCTTTCGGCGTATTTTCCAAAATCTTGGAATACTATACCGAACATTTCATAAAGGGCTTTCGTATCATACTCACGTATGTCGTGTCCGTCAAGTAAAATCACACCCTCAGTAGGGTCATAAAGGCGGGTGATGAGCTTGATAAGAGTTGTCTTGCCCGCACCGTTAAGACCGACGAGAACAACCGATTCCGACGGTTCAAAGGTGAGGTTTACGTTTTTAAGAACGTATCTATTTGTGCCGGGATATGCAAAGGATACATTTTTAAGCTCGATTTTATGAGGAACTCCACGCTTTGGTATAAGCGGCTCGGAGACTGTGGGAACAACGGTTGACTCCTCCTTCATAAACTCCATCATATTGTCTATGAAAAGAGTTCCCTCATAGATTGTTGCGGTAGCACTGACAAGTGTAGAAACGTGTCCCGCAATAGATGTCAAAGCTCCTGTGTAAAGAGAATAATCTCCTATTTGTCCACCCCCGAAAACTATGGTGTATGCTACGTACAAGAACAGCAAGCAGGTAGCAAGAACCGAGAGAAGACCTATCACCGTTTGCGATATTCCCTCACGGATTATAAGGCGCTTTAAGCCTTTATAATACTTTTTAAAGACAGACTCGTATTTATCGGTAAAGGTGTCGCCAAGTCCAAGGAGCTTTACCTCCTTTGCCATATCCTTATTAACCATAATTGCAGAATAATACTGCATTTGTCTACGCTCCTTTGAATGGAAGCGTATGTATCGGAAATTTCGGTTGCGGTAAAGGTAATTGACAAGTGCGCCGGGAATTGATGCTAAAATTATAACGACAGGTGCAAAAGGATTCAAGGTAGCTAAAACGACTATAAACGATACAACGCTGATAGCAGAGCTTATAACCTTAAACGTCGCACTCAAAATGCCTATCGGTCGCATACTCGCTTCCCTATTGGCGTTCTCCAGCTTCTCATAAAACTCCGGACGGTCAAAGGAGCGTAAATCAACGGTCTTTGACTTGGTCAAAATCTTCAGCTTTATATGATTGGTTACAAGCTCACCGGCAATGCCCGTCACCATAGAGTGAAGCCTGCCAACAAGCTTACTTAAGAAAAGATAGATGAAGTAAAGGAGGAAAAGGAACATAAGAGGTCTCATAGTGACAAACAGATTTTCAAGAAGACTGTCCTTTGCCACCGAGCCGATAAGGGGAGCTATAAGGTTTAAAAGCTCACTTGTTATATACGCACCGACAACTGGTAAAAGTCCCTCAAGCAGACAGAAAAAAGCCATCAAAATAAGGATGGCTGGAGCAGTCTGCCACACGAGACCTATTATGTAGAAAAGACGGGTAAGAAATCCGCCTATACGCTTGAAAATATATGCGGGGAGTTGCTTTATGGATTCGGGTTTCTTTACACCGTCGTTCATTTTATTCATTCGAGGAGGTCCGAAGCCGTGCATTTTTTATATATCACCACTTTCGCTTTTAAATCAACCTTTATTAAACTTTATACAAGCGGAGAACAGTACGATTAGCTGTCCCGGAATACCGACAAGATAAAGCTGCCACAAATTCGCTCCGACGTAAACAATAAAAATCACGTGGAGTGCTGCAATCAGTGTCCAGATAAGCAAAGAGACTATAAGAAAATTCATTCGCCTAATGCCCCAGATGGAATTAAAGACAAGTGCCACCACGCACGAAAGCATAGGCGCACAGACATATACCGTCCAAGGAGACTTAACTTTGCAATTTGAAAAGATGACAAACAAAAGAACAACGCCCAACCAAACGAGCAAAACGGCAAGGGTGGAAATTATAAAATGATTTTTTCTTTTAATCTCTGAGAGTGCATTGCTCGGCACCTCGTCGGCCGAGTGCTTTTTAGTCAAAAGATAGTCCACGCTGACACCGAAATAGTCGGCAATCTGCTTCAAAACCATAACGTCGGGGACAGCCTCGCCTCTCTCCCATTTTGAGACAGCCTTATCCGAATAATTAAGGATGTCCGCAAGCTTGCTTTGCGTTATATTAGTCGCTTGACGCAATGCGGTTATATTGTATGCTATTGCTTCTCTTACTTCGGACATAGAGCGTCTCCTTTCTTTAATATAATAAATATTTTACCACATTTTTTTGAACTTTTCAATAGAAAATGTAATTTTATACTAATTTTGAATGTAATTTTATAAAAGCTTTGAACGAAAATGATAAAAGAAACCCCAACTTAAAGCTCTCCGTGGGAGAAAAGCATCTCTCCCTCCTCGGATATTGCGAGCACACCGAAGCTTGGCGAGGCACCGTATGAATACTCCAAGGAACCGGGGTTAAAGAGCCAAAAATCACCGTCATTATAATACTCCTCGCACCTTGTGTGAGTATGTCCGAAAAGGACGGCATCAGCCCCCTCTTCTTTTGCAAGCGTACAAAGTCCCTCCTTGCCGTATTTTACGCCGTAAAGGTCTCCGTGTGTGAAGACGATTTTACGTCCGCAAAGCCTGACTGAATCAAGCTTTTTACATAATATATTTCCAAGATACGGATAGCTGTCACAGTTACCTCTTACGGCATACCACATAACGTCTTTTTCAGAAAGGATGCTCTCGTCTATATTGCCAAGCCCGTCACCAAGGAAGAATACAACCTCAGCATCCTTTACTCTTCCAAGGGCTTTTTTCACGTTTTCAGCAGAGGAGTGAGAATCCGAGAGAATAAGACAAACCATTTAAAAGTCTCCTTTTTGCATAATTTAGATTATTTTTTGTGGAATTCACCTTTTTCTGTGCTTTTCATATACTGAAAGCAGTTACAAGGCTGCAAGCAAAGCGGCAGAAAGGCGGAAAGCATAAATGAAAATCAACAAGGAAAAATTACAAAAGCTGCTCGAAAAAAGTGACGAGGAGCTTTGGCGAGAGGTCGTTTTGGTAGCAAAGGAAAAGGGGCTTGCTCTGCCGCAAAATCCTCCTCCAAAATCGGAGATGGATAAAATGAGAGCGGCTGTGGCACACGGCTCAAGCTTCAGGCTCGCAGAGGCTGTACGCATAATTGACAGATATAGAAAGGAGTCTAAATAATATGAGTGATGAAAAGACAGAAATGCCCGAGCTTTCAAAAATCGTTGGGCTGATAATGGAAAATCCCGAGCTGGTAGAGCAAATTTCACGGCTTGGTAAAACGGATACTCCGACACCTAAGAAGGAAGAGTCAACCGTAAGTGCAGAGGCTCCGACCGAAGCGGAGCCGGCAAGTGTAAGAATTTCGTCAAAGAGTGAGAAAAGAAGCCAACTTCTTCACGCTCTGAAGCCCTACCTTTCCGATTCGAGGGCAAAGGCCGTTGACACTATGCTGACCTTTGGTGAAATCTTTGATATGATGAAGCTCGGAAAGTAAGAGGGTTAGATATGTATTCAAGAAGCTATTTTAAGGACACACAAGCACCAAGCCCACCTGAAAATTATTCGGGTGTTGCACTGACCGACGAGGCTGAGGTCTTTGAGGAGCGTGCAAGCAGCAACCCTTGGGAAAACGAGAGTGTTTCTGCCCAGACGCCTCCAAAGGAGGAGCAGGAGGAGGAAAGCGTCGGAGTGTTCGGGCAGCTGTTTGGAAAAAGCGGCTCGCCGTTTACTTCACTCTCCCGTCTGTTTGGTAGCGGTGAAAAGGGTATTTTTCACAATATAGGAGCAGAAGAAATTCTTATAATTGCGGTTGCTGCATTTTTACTGCTCTCAAAGGAGGGCGACAACATTTGTGCAATAATGCTCCTTTGCCTTCTTATATTCTAACACACACCATATTGTTTTTTACAAATACATCAACGGGTACCTATCTCTTTTAGGTTCAATTATATTTTATCACATAAAAACAGGTTTATCATCATCGAACAGACCGGTCAAGCTTGGACATTTTTTCAATTTATTGTCAAGCTTCACAAAATGATATTAAAAGCCAAGGGCATTCAACACGTTTTTCCCTTGGCTTTTAGTTTTTTTCACAGCATTTTCACAATTTATTGATGCTGTGACGCAGTCCTTTGGTGTTTTGAAGCTTTTTTGTTTGCTCCTTATACAATCAAAAGAACGTAATTTGATTTGTTTCGCTAAGTCCGTCGAGGACTCCGTTATTGCGGAGAATCTCTATAACAGCCTTGGAAATTCCCGTTCTTCGTCTTAACTCATCAATAGAGTCTATATCGAACGCCTCTCTTGCCTCAACTATCTTCTCTGCGGCGGTTTCGCCAAGTCCCGGAAGAGAGTTCAGGGGCATTCTTATTCTGCCGTTTTCAGGAAGGAACGCCTTTGCGGCTGAGAGCTTAAGGTTGACTCCGAGGAAGCCTACGCCTCGTGCAAGTGCCTCACGGACGAGGTAGAGGGTCTGGCAGGTTTCGTTTTCCTTTGCCGTGGCTTCGTTGCCCTTTGCCTCTATTTCGGTTATTGCGGCATTTACACCGGGCAAGCCCTTTGCAACGATTTCACCGTCAAAGCCTCCCGGTGCAACGGTAAGAAATGCGGCGTAAAATTCCATAGGATAATAAATCTTATACCAAGCAAGACGTATTGCCGACATAACGTATGCGGCGGCGTGTGCCTTCGGGAACATATATTTGATTTTTTTGCACGACCAGATATACCATTCGGGAACTCCGTGGGCGGTCATCTCCGCCTCCCACTCGGGGGTCAGTCCCTTTCCCTTTCTGACGCTCTCCATTATCTTAAATGACATAGAGTTGTCAAGCCCCTTTTGAATGAGGTAAAGCATAATTCCGTCACGTGTTCCAACCACCTCGGAAATCGTACAGGTGCCTTGCTTTATAAGCTCTTGGGCGTTGCCGAGCCATACGTCCGTGCCGTGCGTAAGACCCGAGATCTGAAGCAGGTCGGCAAAGTTCTTGGGCTTTGCTTCAAGAAGAACCTGTTGGAGGAATCTTGTGCCAAACTCCGGAATTCCGAACGTTGCAAGCTGTGAGCCGCCGATTTGGTCGGGCGTTATGCCAAGCGGCTTTGTTGAGGCAAAAAGCTCGTAAATCGTCTTGTCGTTCATTTTAACGTCAAGAACGGAGGTGTTCGTATATCTTTCAAGCACCTTGTATTTGGTGGGAATATCGTGTCCAAGCTCATCAAGCTTCAGTATAGTGTCGTGAAGATACGAGAACTGGAAGTGCGTGGTAACCGTGTCGGCATTCGGGTCGTCTGCGGGGTGCTGAATCGGTGTGAAATCGTAAATATCGTATTCGTTTGGAACGACTATAATTCCACCGGGATGCTGACCCGTGGTTTTTTTAATGCCCATAATGCGGGTGACCATATATGCGATTTGTGCCTTGGGAATCTTTATTTTACGCTCCTCAAGGTACTTGTTTATGTATCCCCACGCCGTCTTGTCGGCAAGTCCCGAAATAGTCCCTGCACGGAAGACGTGCCCCTGACCGAACAGCTCCTCGGTATATTTATGAACTCTTCCCTGAACGTCACCCGAGAAGTTCAGGTCTATATCGGGCGACTTGTCTCCGTAGAAGCCGAGGAACGTTTCAAACGGAATGTCGTGTCCGTCCTGATAAAGATCCTCACCGCAGACGGGACATTTCTTGTCGGGCAAATCAAAGCCCGAGCCGACGGAGCCGTCCGTAAAGAACTCGGAATATCTGCACTTTAAGCAGCGGTAATGCGGCGGCAGAGGGTTAACCTCGGATATGCCCGACATCGTTGCGACAAACGACGATCCAACCGAGCCTCTTGAGCCGACCTGATAGCCAAGGCTCTCTGAGTATGCAACAAGCTTTACTGCTATCATATAAAGCACGGCAAAGCCGTTTTTGATAATTGAGGTAAGCTCCTTTTCAAGACGCTTTTCCACCACCTCGGGCAGCTTGTCACCGTACCATTCGTGCGCCCTTTGCCAGCACGAGCTTTCAAGCTCCTCCTTTGCACCGGGGAGGTCAGGCTCGTATCTGCCCTCGGGTATGGGACGGATTTTTTCGCACATATCGGCGATTTTATTCGGGTTCTTTATAACAACCTCAAAGCACGCATCTTCGCCAAGATATGCGAATTCACGAAGCATCTCTTCGGTGTTTCTTAAGTAAATCGGAGTAGGCTTGTCCGCATCGGCAAACTTCATACCTGCAAGCAGAATACGCCTGTAAATCTCGTCATCTTCATTTTTGAAGTGAGCGTCACAGGTTGCACAAACGGGCTTGCCGAGCTTTTTGCCAAGCTCGTAGATTTTTCTGTTGTTCTCACGGAGCACGTCCTCGTTTGCAACAGTACCGTCGGCTATAAGGAAACGGTTGTTGTCAATGGGCTGAATTTCAAGATAATCGTAAAACGATGCGATTTCCTCAATTTCCTGGGTGGATCTGCCCTCAAGAATAGCCTTGTAAAGCTCGCCCGCTTCGCAAGCAGAGCCGATTATAAGTCCTTCTCTGTGCTCTTCTATTACGGATTTTGGCATTCTTGGAACCTTTTTCTGTCTTCCGTATCCACCGTAATAATTTAAATAGCTATATGAAATAAGCTTGTAGAGATTTTTCAGACCGACGAGATTCTTTGCAAATATGATCATATGGTGACACGGAAGCTTCAAGGGGTCGGACTTCTCGCTCATTGCATCAAGCATTCGTTCAAACGTATCAATGCCGTCAGCCCTCATTCTTTCAACCATCACGGAGAAAATCTTGGAGAGCACCTCTGCATCGTCAGAGGCTCTGTGGTGATGGAAATCGTCAAGATCGTAGTATTTTGCTATCGTATCCAGCTTGTGATTTTTAAGGTCGGGGTTGACAAATTTTGAAAGACCTACAGTGTCAAGATAGGTGTTTGAAAAATCAAAGCCCTGTCTTTCGCAGGCAATTCTTATAAATCCGACGTCGAATGCGGCGTTATGTGCTATGAGCATCGAATCGCCTATGAAATTTAAAAACTCTTCGACAGCCTCCCTCTCCTTAGGAGCACCCTTAACCATATCGTCGGTAATAGAGGTCAGCCTTGTAATCTCCTCTGGGATAGGGCATTCGGGGTCAACGAAAATGTCCATACGGTCGATAACCTTACCGCCCTTTACCTTTACTGCACCGATTTCTATAATTTTGCAGGTTCTGTTCGAAAGACCTGTGGTTTCTATATCGAATACCACCATCTCGTCGTCAAACTTGGGGTGGCTTGTACCGAATACGCATCTTGCAGTATCGTTTACAAAATAGCACTCTATTCCATAGAGAATTTTGAGGTCCTTGTTGCCCGACTTTTCAAGTGCGAGCATAACCTCGGGGAATGCCTGCACGTTACCGTGGTCGGTTACGGCTATTGCCTTGTGACCCCATCTGATTGCCGTATTTACTATTTCGGCGGGCGTGATAATGGCGTCCATTTGCGACATATTTGAGTGCAAGTGAAGCTCCACACGCTTTTGTTCAGCATTGTCCTCACGCTCGGAGGCTTTTATTTTCTTCACTCCTCTTGGGCTTATGAACGGCTCGTTGTCGAACTTATCTCTGCCCACCTTGCCGAAAACCGCCAAATGCGTGCCGGGCTTTAGCTTTTCGACCCATTCCTTTTCCTCGGGGAGAAGCACCTTTTTTATATAAGCCGCACACGCACCGTCGGATATACCGATTTTGCAGTTGAATTTGTCACCGGCTCGGGTTTCCTTGATTTCCGCAGCACCGAATACGGTGCCGAGGAATACGGTGTTTGCCCTGACACGCTCAAGCTCCGAGAGAGGTGTCGGCTCTATTACGTCAAAATCCTCGCCAAAGATGATTGTAGGCTCGGAGTAATCGTAAACTGTTGCTCCCATACGGCACTTGGTGTCGTTTATAATTTCATTCGTGCCTGCGAGCGAGGATATGCCAACCTTGGCTTCAAAATCATAGTGCGGGTCGGCAGCACGCGCCTCTTCTTCACGCTTTTGTCTGGCTTCCTCTCTTTGACGGAAAAGCTGCTCCTTGCTTTCAAGCTCTGCCTCTCGCAGCTGCTTGTCCCTATATTCCTCTACCTCACGCTTACGCTCCTCGGCACCCGTGCCTTCTGTGATTTTTATTTCTCTTTTTACACCGTAGCGGTTAAAGAGAATTCTTGAAAGTATATCCTCCGTACCGCTACGCTTTACGAATGCGGCGCCGTACTCGTCATAAGGAATGGCAATTCTGATACACTCACCGTCGTCGGAATATTCAGCTCCCACGAAAAAGCCGTTGGTCACAGCACCGCAAAGAGATGCCTCAAGTGCAATTTCACCAAAGCAATCTACGGAGAACTCTGAGGGCGGGAAATGGGGGAAAATTTTAAAGGATTCCGCACTGTAAAGCGTGCGGCAATCGTCCTCTATTTCGTAAATAAGCTCTGCGTCCTCTCGTCTTTCAAAATTCAATTCGACCTCTACTCTCATAGGGGCTTTGGAATATCTGAATTTTGCACCGTAGGCACGGTTCAGCAAATCACGCTTTCGCTCATCGGGAGAATATCTTTTAAAGACGTCTAAAAACTTTTTTTCCTGATTTTGGCTTTCCATTATTTCTCCGACTTCATTTTCTTAATTTCTGTAATAAGGGTATCGATGAGGCTTTCCTCGGGAATTTTGCATACGGTTTGTCCTTTTTTGAAAAGAAGACCCTCGCCAATGCCGCCCGCTATACCTATATCTGCCTCTCTTGCCTCTCCCGGACCGTTTACGATGCATCCCATAAGTGCGACCTTAATATCAAGAGTGTCTATCCCCTCCGCTCTTGCTCTTTCCTCAAATTCTGCAAGCAGACGTATTAAATCAATTTTTGTACGTCCGCAGGTGGGGCAGCTTACTATTCTCATTCCGGGGTTTTCAAGAAGACCGAGGGACTTTAAAATTTCCCTTGCGGCACCTATTTCCTTTGTTGGGTCGTCGGTGAGGGAGACACGAACGGTGTCGCCTATTCCCTCGGCAAGGAGCGTGCCTATGCCGACGGCACTTTTCACAAGTGCACTGTCCCTTGCCCCCGCCTCTGTAACACCAAGGTGTATTGGATAAGAGGTCTTTTCTGCCAAGAGCCTGTTCGCTTTAATCATCGTTACCGTATCCGACGCCTTTACGGACACTGCGATATCGTGAAAATCAAGCTCCTCGAGCATTGCCGTGTGATAAAGTGCACTTTCTACAAGTGCCTCTGCACTCGGCATACCGTAATGCTCGAGAATGCTCTTTTCAAGCGAGCCTGAATTAACTCCTACACGAATAGGCACTCCGTGCTCACGGCACACCTCGGCTACGGCAGAAACTCGCTCACGGGAGCCGATATTCCCGGGGTTTATGCGTATTTTGTCCGCTCCTGCAAGCACCGAGGCAATAGCCGCATCGTGGCTGAAATGTATATCGGCAACGAGCGGAATTTTGATTCCTCTTTTTTTAAGCTCCTTAAAAATCGGTGCGGCATCGGCACTTGGCACGGTTATTCTTACTATATCACATCCCGCATCCTCAAGCATACGGGTCTGCAAATAGGTCGCCTCAACGTCGTAGGTGTCGGTGTTGGTCATCGACTGCACAGGTATTTTTGCTCCGCCGCCGATTTTCACACCGCCGACGTTGATTATATTTGAAATACGTCTTTTTACTGTATCCATTTCAGTCTCCGTTTTTTAGAAAACGCAAGCGTCCTCTGTGTCAAATAATCAGTTGAATTACGTCCTTTACGAGAATTATAGCGGAAAGTCCGAGCAGAAAAGCAAGACCGACAAAGTTGATGATACTCTCGATTCTCGGAGGAATACGCTTTCTTGTAATCATCTCCGCCGTAACGGTTATAAGTCTTCCGCCGTCAAGTGCGGGGAACGGTATCAGATTCATAATTCCCAAATTTATGCTTATCAGGGCGACAAGCTCAAGCAAGTTCTTGCCGGGTGCCTCGGACTGTGCCGCCTCACCAAGTGCTTCGGAGATGCCGACAGGACCTGAAACCGCCGCAAAGCTGTATCTGCCCGATATAAGATCGATTATGGATTCCCAGCACATTCTTACGGTAAGCAGCGAGCGGCTCCACGTGTAATTCATCATACTGCCAAGGGTCTTTTCTTCCCTAAAGACGAAGAAATTCGGAACTCCGAGCTTTTGACCCGATGCGGTAACTGTGGGGAAGCTTACGTCCTTTAAAAGTGCCTCTTTGCCCTCTCTTAAAACAACAACGTCAACAGGCTCGACACCACGACGCATAATTTCATAGGAAAGCTCCTCTGCTGTATCCACTCTTTTCCCATCTATGGAAATTATCTCATCTCCAAGCTTTAATCCCGTTTCGGACGTAGTTATGTCAAGAGGCTTGCCGTTAGAGTCGCAAAACTGTGCTATCCTCGTGCCGCCGATATTTATAAAAAACGAAAGTATCATTACGGCAATGAAGCCCGCAAGCACGTTTACTGCCGCACCTGCCGCAGTAATGATGAATCTCTGCCACGCAGGCTTCTTGTCAAAGGTGTTGGGGTCGCTTTGCCACCGCTCGTATTCCTCTGTTCCCTCCTCTGCGACACTCTCGCCCGCCATAGCAACGAAGCCGCCGATAGGCAGGGCGGCTATGCTGTATTTTATTCCCGTCTTCTTTGACGTGTGGGAAAAGATACGGGGCCCCATTCCTATGGAAAATTCATCTATTGTAACCTTGAAAATTCTTGCAAAAATATAATGTCCGAACTCGTGAATGAAAATGAGAAAGCCGAACACCAAAATTGCCGTTATTACGGTAACAAAAATATTCAAATCAAATTTCTCCTATAATTTTTTCAGCAAGGCGTCGAGCCTCACGGTCAAAAGCGATAATTTCCTCAAGCGTCACAGCCTCCGACATCTTCTCCATTCCCTCAAAGGTGCGTATTACCGCCTCGGATATACCCTCAAAGGAAAGGCTGCCGTCAAGAAACGCACCGACGGCAATCTCGTCTGCGGCATTTACAACCGCAGGAGCTGCACCGCCTACGCTCATCGCACGCTTTGCAAGCGAAAGAAGCGGGAACGCCTCGGTGTCGGGGGGTGCAAACGTGAGCTTTCCTACCGAGAAGAGGTCAAGAGGCTCTGCCACCGAGGGCATCCTGTCGGGATAATCCACGGCATATTGCACGCACATACGCATATCGGGAACGGAAAATTCTCCGATCACGGTGTTATCAATATATTCAACAGCCGAGTGGAGTATACTTTCTTTATGCACCGTTACCTGTATTTTTTCGGCATCTACACCGAAAAGGTGGGCCGCCTCTATAATCTCAAAGCCCTTGTTCATAAGCGTGGCGCTGTCTACCGTAATTTTCTTGCCCATTTTCCACGTAGGGTGTGCGAGTGCGTCGGCGAGTGTGACCTCCCGAAGCTGCTCCTTTGTCCTGCCGAAAAAGGGTCCGCCCGAGGCAGTGAGTATTATTTTTTTGATTTCAGATTGCCGTCCTGCTTTAAGTGACTGAAAAATCGCACTGTGCTCGCTGTCAACAGGGATTATTTCAGCTCCCTTTTCCCTTGCCCGTGACATAACTATATCACCGGCTATAACAAGGGATTCCTTGTTTGCAAGAGCAAGCCTCTTGCCCTCGTTTATAACGGCGAGCGTCGGCATAAGCCCCGCCTCGCCTATAATGGAATTTACAACGCATTCGGCACCCGAAAGACCTATGCCCTCGGTAATGCCCTCTGCACCGCCAAGCACTCTTACGTCCGTGTCGGCAAGGCGTGCTTTTAAGTCTTTATATGCACTCTCGTCCTTTACCGCAACGTACCTTACAGCGAACTCACGTGCGGCTCTCTCTGCAAAAGCTGCATTTTTTCCGACGGTGATATAATCTATGCTGTATCCTCTTGTGCGGGCTACGTCAAGAGCCTGAGTGCCGACAGAGCCGCTTGCACCGAGGATTGCTATTTTCTTCTTCATTTTGTCATTGCCTTTCACTAAAGGTTTTTGTGACTAAAACCGCCACACCGCTAAAAAAGGGGGCGTGGCGGTTAAAAGGGCTGTGCGAACGGCAACCCGCACACACACACTCTCTCTCTGTTTGTCCAAGTAAAGCCGTCTTACGTCATTACAAAATAGGTGGAAATACAAGCGTAAGGATATAAAGTACAAGGGAAATCGGCAAAATAGAGTCAACTCTGTCAAGCACTCCGCCGTGACCGGGAAGAAGCTTGCCGTAATCCTTTATACCGTGCTCTCGCTTAATAAGCGAGGCAACAAGGTCTCCGAACTGTCCGACAATGGCAAGAACGAGTCCGTACACCGAGGCAAGTATATAATTCACCTCTATGCCCGATACCGCCTTGTCAAGTATAAACACGTAAAGTAAGAGTCCGAAAACAGCAAACAGCGTGCCGCCGACAGCTCCCTCTACGGTCTTCTTGGGGCTGATTTCGGGAATGAGCTTATGCTTGCCGAAAAGCATACCCGTGAAATAAGCGAAAATGTCGCAAACCGACGAGGAAATAAATACGATTATAAACAAATATACTCCGCTTTCGGCGTATCTCAAAAGCGTAAAAGCGGTGAAAGAAAACGTAATGTAAAGAACGGTTGTAAAAACTCCGGAAATTTTAGCAAAGGCGATTTTACCCTTTCCTATAACCGAGATAGCGAAAAGATACAAAACGTAAAGTGCAAACGCAAGGGTAAGTATAAGGATATAATCGCTCTGTCCGCCGTCAAGCCCCTCTGCAAAGTATGCCCCTATGGGACCCGCTCCCGCAACAAGGAAAGACGGGATATAAACGAGGGGATTTTTTATAAGTCCCAAAACTCTGAGCATCTCAAAGACCGCCATAACGGAAAGCAAGCCCATTACGATGGGAAAAACTATATATTCAGAAAATATAAAGACGGGCAAAAGAACCGCAGTCATTGCAGCCCCGGTTAAAACTCGAACCTTCATTGTCAAGAGTCCTTCTTTCCCGAGTCATCATCAAGACCGCCGAAGCGACGCTTTCTTGAATAGAATTCACGAACGGCATCATTTATCGCATTTCTGTCAAAGTCGGGGAACAGAGTGTTTGTTACCACTATTTCGGAATATGCACACTGCCAAAGCAAGAAGTTTGATATACGGAAGTCCCCGCCCGTGCGAATAATAAGGTCGGGGTCGGGGGAGGCGGAGGTATACATATATTTAGAGAGTATTTCCTCACTAAGAACGGTATGACCGTCCTTTATTGCCTCGTTGGCTGCGTGGACAATCTCCGAGCGACCGCCGTAATTGAGGGCTACGTTGCAAACGTAGTCGGAATTCAGATTCAGTGCCTCAACCTCATTGCATTTTGCCTGAAGACGCTCGGGGAGTGCGGACTTGTCACCGAGAAAATGAACTCTGAAGTTCTCCCCCGCCTCAATCTTCTTCATTACAACGTTTTGCAAATAGTCGAAGGTGAGGTTCATCAGAGCCTCGACCTCCTCCTTGGGTCTTTTCCAATTCTCGGTGGAAAAGGCGTATATGGTTACGTGGTGGACACCCATCTCACGGAACGTCATAAGCATCTTTTCTACGTTTGCCGCACCTGCCTTGTGGCCTGCTGTACGGGGAAGAAGACGCTTCTTTGCCCATCTTCCGTTTCCGTCCATAATAACAGCGACGGATTTAAGATGCTCGTCTGCTTTTATAAGCTCGTTATTTTTAGTTTTTTTCAAAGTAAAATCTCTCTTTCCGAGTAAAATCAAATTTCCATTATTTCCTTGGTCTTTGCGGAGGTAACGGTGTCTATTTCTTTAATATACTTGTCAGTCAAGTCCTGAATATTCTTGTCAGATGCCTTTGCCTCGTCCTCGGTCATTTGAGAATCCTTTTTCATAGCCTTAATTTTGTCATTTGCATCACGGCGAATATTTCTTATTGCAACCTTTGCGTCCTCTCCCATTTTAGAAATCTGCTTTGAAAGGTCACGTCTACGCTCCTCGGTCATAGGGGGGAACGCAAGACGAAGACAGCTTCCGTCGTTCTGTGGATTTATTCCAAGGTCCGATGTCTGAATAGCCTTTTCTATTCCACGAAGGGCGGATTTGTCCCAGGAATTGATAACAAGAGTTCTTGCATCCTCAACCTTGATTTCAGCTATTGTGTTGATAGGTGTGGGGCTTCCGTAATAGTCTACGGTAATTTTTTTAAGAACGTCGGGAGTTGCACGTCCCGCTCTGATAGTAGAGAGGTTTTCAGAATAAGCAAAAACGCTCTTTTGCATTTTTACCTCATAATCTTTAGTGTCGAGTTTCATCTGAAAATTTCTCCTTTATGTAAAATTTTAATTATTCGGGAATTACGACTGTGCCTGACGACTCACCCTTTACCGCTCTTGCTATTGCTGCGGGGTCGTCCTTCATACCGAAGATATGTATAGGCATTTTTACGGAGAGGCAGAACGCTGTCGCCGTTGCATCTATTGCGGCAAGTCCACGGGAAAGCACCTCGGTTGCGGTGATGGTTTCAAACTTTTGTGCAAGAGGATTCTTTTTCGGGTCGTCGGAATATATGTAGTCAACCGCCTTTGCCATAAACATAGCATCAGCACCTATTTCAGCGGCACGTACTGCTCCTGCTGTGTCGGTTGAAAGGAACGGAATTCCAAGTCCCGCGCCAAAAATAACAACCTCGCCAAGGCTTAGTCTTTTCTTCGCTTCATCTGCAGAGTAGAGGTCGGCAAACGGCTCCATTGCAACGGCCGTCATAACGGATGCTTTAACACCCTTTTGAATAAGAGCGTCTTTAAAGTAAATAGAATTTATCACAGTAGCGAGCATACCCATTCTGTCAGCAGCAGTTCTGTCCATTTCTCCGCCTGCTCTGCCACGCCAAATATTCCCTGCACCTATGACAAGGGCAATTTCATAGCCTCCGTCCCTGCATTCCTTGATAGAATCGGCAATGCGGTTCACAAAATCCGCATCGTAAAGCTCGCCGCTTTTGTTTGCAAGAGCTTCACCCGAAAGCTTGATAAGAATTCGTTTCATAGCTGTAATCTCCCAAGTGTTATAATTTTTCCATTCTATTTTACAACATTTTGCCGCATTTGTAAACAGTTTTACGAAAATATTTTCAGTTTTTAATATAAATTTATTTTTAACTTGCGACACTCTAAAATAAAAGGCATCTTAAATTGCAGTATTTTGCAAAAAGCAAAAAAACACTTAAAAAGAACTCAAAATGCAGCCAAAAAACGCATTTTGCAAGGCTTTTTTACCCAAAAACTTTACACGGGGTGGGGGTATTTAGCTTTTTTGTGCCAAGGTGTCCGGTATTTTTACATAAAACACCCCAAAGGATTTTTAGCATCCTTTGGGGTGAATTTCATTGTTTTTTCATTGAAATTGCAAGCTTTGCTTTATTTGCGATATTCTGTGCGGTAAGTCCGTAGATTTCAAGAAGCTCAGGAACCTTGCCGCTTCTTCCGTACTTGTCTTCAACTCCCACACGAAGAACAGGAACAGGACAGCTTTGTGCAAGAGTCTCACAAACAGCGGCACCGAGACCGCCCATTACGTTATGCTCCTCAGCAGTAACTATCGCACCGCTTGTCTTTGCCGCCTTTACGAGAATTTCCGTATCAAGAGGCTTGATTGTGTGCATATTGATTACACCTGCGTCAATGCCCTCTTTTTTCAACATTTCAGCCGCCTCGATAGCGAGGTGAACCATATATCCTGTTGCTACTATCGTCACGTCACGCCCCTCGGAATACTGAATACCCTTGCCAAGCTCAAATTTATATCCCTCAGCTTCCGCAGAGATGTCAGGCACAGGAAAGCGTCCGAATCGCATATAGACAGGACCTTCGTATTTGATGGCCGCCTCAACTGCCGCATAAGCCTCGGTTGCATCTGCGGGATTGATGATAGTCATTCCCGGAATGGTACGCATAAGTGCAATGTCCTCGTTGCACTGATGAGTAGCTCCGTCCTCTCCTACGGTGATGCCTGCGTGAGTTGCACCGATTTTTACGTTGAGGTGGGGATAACCTATGGAATTTCTAACCTGCTCAAAAGCCCTACCCGCCGCAAACATTGCAAACGAGGAGGCAAATACAACCTTGCCCGTTGCGGCAATGCCTGCTGCAACGCTCATCATATTTCCCTCTGCTATGCCGCAATCAAAAAAGCGCTCAGGGAATTTCTTCTTGAACATACCGGTCTTTGTCGCTGCGGCAAGGTCTGCGTCAAGAACGAGGAAATCGTATTTTTCACCGAGAGAGGCAAGGGCTAAACCGTAGCCCTCTCTTGTTGCTTTCTTATCTGTCATTTTCTGTATTCCGCCTTTCTTAACCTATGGACTCCGCAATTTTTTCAAGGTCCGCCACTGCAACCCGATAGAGATCCTCCTTGGGTGCCTGTCCGTGCCATTCACAAGCGTTTTCCATATAAGAAACGCCTTTTCCCTTTACGGATTTTGCAATTATGACCGTGGGCTTGCCCTTAACCTCTTTTGCTTCCTTAAACGCCGCCTCAATCTGATCAAAATTGTGAGCGTCGATGCTTATTACGTGCCAGCCGAAGGCTTTAAACTTTTCATCGTGAGGAGTGGGGTTCATAACCTCCGCAACAGGTCCGTCGATCTGCAAGCCGTTCCAGTCAAGCACCGCACAAAGATTGTCAAGCTTATAATGAGCGGCGAACATTGCGGCCTCCCAAACCTGGCCCTCCTCGCTCTCACCGTCTCCAAGAATGGAATAAACACGGTAGCCGTTTCCGAAAGCCTTTGCGGAAAGAGCCATTCCGCACGCTGCGGAAATGCCAAGACCGAGTGAGCCTGTGGACATATCAACACCGGGGATACCCTTCATATCGGGGTGTCCTTGGAGATAGGACTCCGTCTTGCGAAGAGTTTTTATATCATCTTCGGGAATATAACCTCTTTTGGCAAGCACCGCATAAAGTGCGGGAGCCGTATGTCCCTTTGAAAGAACAAATCTGTCACGGGCTTCCATTTTCGGATTTTTCGGATCTACGTTCATCTCTTCAAAATAAAGATACGTGATGATGTCAGCTATAGAAAGCGATCCGCCCGGGTGACCGCACGCCGCATTGTAAACACCCTCGATAATAAGCTTTCGCACGTCATTTGCAACACGGGCAAGCTCTGTTCTTTTGGACTTATCCATCGTTTGTCTCCTAACAAAACATTAAAAATTAATTAATATTTATATTCTACAATATTTTTTTCTTAAAGTCAATAGACTTTGTCGAAAAAAAGCCCATTCTGCTTTATCTTAACACTTATTTAGTGCCAAAAGCAGAACGGGCTTTGCCATTATTAGGATTTTTTTATTTTTTTGTGCCTGTACATTAAATACTGAACAGTGAAGCCAAGCAACGCCAAGACACAAGCAATGACAGTCATCAAAATTGTGCTTGCAGCATCGGGGAACGGTATAACCCACGACAGAGATGCGGCAAAAATCCAGCCGCCGAGAAAAGCTGTGCCAAGGAACTCGAGCCATTTCAAAAGGAATATAACAAGAAGTACAACTGCGGCTACAGCACAGACGAGTGCCCAGAATTTTGAGAACGATAGCACGTTGATGAAAAGATAATAGAAGCTATACGTTCCGACAAAAGAAAACACTATAAAGTAAAGGGGTGAGCGGAAAAGTGCAAAAACTATGCCAAAGGCAATTCCTATAATCGAGTGAGCAAGCGGAACTATGCTCGTCACCTCGGGAGCTATGTAAACCGCACCGATAGCAAAGCCGACGATGAAGCCGAAGACAAATTTTTGAGCCTTGAGGAATCTTCTGCCGAAGAAAGCCTCCAAGAGAGCAAATAGCATAACGAAATAAGGAAGAGCCGC
Source organism: Eubacteriales bacterium (assembly GCA_045655765.1). Taxonomy (GTDB): domain Bacteria; phylum Bacillota; class Clostridia; order Oscillospirales; family CAG-272; genus UBA1740. The sequence goes on from JAZOQA010000057.1 coordinate 44,464, forward strand.
AAACCTGTGAAGCACAGTTTCAAAATCAGCTCCCTTACCGAATATGCCCGTGGCAAATTCACTCTCAAAAAAATGAACAGCAAACTCGTTGAGCCACAAAATAAAATCATAAATTGATGCACGTGCTTCAATTATGCTTTCCCAAAGACGTGATATAATTGTCGGCATTCTACTCTCCTTTATCAAAAACTCATTTTAAAGCTTTGCATTTATTTTACCACAGAAAGAAAATAAAATCAAGCGGTAAGAATAAATTAAGGTTGACTTTTGCTCGTGATTGTTCGACAATACTCGCTTAATTTAGGTGCTTGGAGCTATGTTATATACAGTTTTTCCAAGCTGATTTGCCATTCTTGTAGTCTGCGATGAGCCACTGCCCTCTCGGTAAACGTAGGCTATCACTACGTCTGCAAGCCCTGCAAGACGCTCGTTGCGTTTTTTCATACAGCCGGGTGTGTAAGCGTCGCTGACGTATTCCACCTCATCTGCCGAACGCAATATGTGATAATAGCGTTCTCTTTGCTCATCCGACCAACGCTCGTCCTGATTGATGCACGGAAGCACGAGTCTGAGTGTGACGTCTGGGTGAGTCATCCTGAATTTAATAACCTCTCTTGCCGCCATAGTGTCAAATCCGACGGCACCTCCCGCACAAAAAACTCTGCAGCCTATCGAATATGCGTACTCCACCGCACGTGAAAGTCTGTCGGAGAGCTGTTCTTTGTGTGAAGCGAGAACGGTTCTATGCCCCGTAAATACGCAAACGTGAGGGATCTCGTTACTGAAATCCAAGACTATTTGATTTTGTTTCATTCTTTTGCTATTTCTCCCCCTCTTGCTGCATTTTTATTAATTTTATCATTTTGGGTTTACAATGTCAAGGATAACAAAAAAATTTAAAATCAAAAATTTATAATCAAAATCACCCGCCTTGGACTCCTAAATGCTTATTCACACAGTATAAAAGCCTTATACAAGCGGATATGTTTAAGTGCTTTTTAAAGCTCGGTACTTGGATTGACATCCAAACGCTAAGTGAACAGTGAACCTCTCTCGCTTTGCAATTTGGAACCCCAAAGGAATTGTTATTATTTAATGATGATGGTGGTGGTGATGGTGGTGGTGATGCTGCTCCGACGAAGAAATTTCCACGTGACAATGTTCATCGTGACAGCTTTCACCCTCAGCTTCAAGCTCAAGGGTTACGTGCCCTATGCCGTGCTCCTTAAGTTCCTCGCGCACCTTAAGTTTAATATCGTGAGAATTTCCGCTGGCAACTATATGCATCGTGGCGTAATTGCTATGACCGTCCATACTCCAAACGTGGATATGATGAACGCCAATCACACCGTCTATCTCATAAATATGCTCCTTAAGTTCGCTGATATTTACGCTGTGCGGTGTCTTTTCAAGAAAAAGGTCAAGTACCTCGCCCAGATTCCTTGTAGCGTTTATAAAAATAAAGATAGCAACGCCTATGGACATTAACGGATCGATGATAGAAACATCCGCAATCCTCATTACTATTGCGCCAACAAGAACAACGAGCCAACCAAGAACATCCTCAAGCATATGGAGGTTAACCGCCTTTTGATTGAGAGAATTTCCCTTTCGGGTCAGAAGTGCGGCACCAAGGTTAACACAAACGCCCACGATTGCAAAAACAATCATACCGTTATAGTTGATTTCAATAGGGTTTATAATACGCAAAACGGCATTGTAAATAACCATTACAGAGCCAAGCAAGAGAATCAAGGTCGTTATTACGCTACCGATAACAGAGTATCTTGAATAACCGTAGGTGTATTTTTCATCGGGCTGCTTTTTGCTTTTCTTTTCAAGAAAGAATGCAACTCCTATACTTGTCGCATCTCCAATGTCGTGAAGTGCATCGGAAATAATTGCCACGCTACCTGTAAAAATTCCGCCTACAAACTCAAATACAGAAAATGCTAAATTGAGAATAAAGGCAAAAAGGATGTTTTTTTCTGTTTTCATAGCTCCTCCAAGTTGACAACAAGTTATTTTTTTGGTACAATGTATTTGTTACCGAACACCTTGTTTAACAACAGTATAATTACAAATAGAAATAAAATCAACATATCTTTTATATGAATTATTCAATACCGAACAAATCTGCGTTATTGTATGGAGGAACAGATGGATAGACGACAAAAAAAGACAAGGGAAGCAATATTCAAATCCTTCACCAAGCTTCTCTCTAAAAAACATTATAACAGAATTACAGTCGGAGAAATAATAGATAACGCCGATGTTGGCAGAGCTACCTTTTATGCACACTTTGAAACAAAAGATTTTTTGCTGAAGGAGCTTTGCGAGGAGCTGTTTTGCCATATCTTCGATGCAACCGAAAAAGGCGGTGAAAAGCACCAACATATTTTTGATTGTGATGCACCCTCGTCCGTGATACTCCACCTCCTGCAGCACCTGCAAAATAATGACAATAACATATTGGAGCTGTTGGCTTGCGAGAACAACGAGTTGTTTTTGCGTTATTTCAAGGAAAGCTTGAAGAAGCTGATTCAGAAGCAACCGCAAATTTTCGGCAACAAGAAGAATAGCGAGCTTCCCGACGATTATTGGATTAACCATATTTCCTCAACCTTTGTGGAAACGCTCAGATGGTGGATAGATAACGGAATGAAAGAAAATCCCGAAACACTTTCCGATTATTTTTTGACGGCTATAACTAATACGTAATTAGCTGATTGTAAGACAAATTAACCGTCTGCCCTTTTATCCCTAATCAATTAAAAAATTCACAAAAATATGATATAATTAAATGAAGCTTAAATGTTATATGAGCTTTTTTGAAGAATAAACAAAAAAAACACCCGCTTGGGGTGTTAAATTCTGTTTCAACGAATACAGATTCAAATTTTACGACGGGAATTCAAACTATGCAAATTTCAGGCAATTTGCATACGCAGTTTTTTCTCTTAAAAACTGCGCCGTGTGGAGCTTTGCTCCCTCGCTTTCTCGCAACTGTCAGCACCGTCAAAACAAAAAAACACCCGCTTGGGGTGTTTTTTGTTTTGGTGGAGCCGACGGGAATCGAACCCGTGTCCAAAAACCTCTTGATACAACCTTCTCCGCAGACAGTTTGTCTTTTGAAATTCCCCGTCAGGCACGCCGACAAACAGGCTCACCGTCAGGGTAGCCCTTTTTTGCTTGATCGGTTCAAGGGCGAAAGACCGATGCAAGTTCACTACTGATTTGACGCACGGCAGAGGCCGTAGTCCTCCTCTGCGGTACGGGCGGCGTTAATGCCGCATCACAGCTTACGCTGCTACAGCAACTCTATTGTTGTCGTTTATTATTTAAGTTGAACAGTTTTACGGGATTATTCAGCCCGCTGCGCTTATCATACCTTGGGATCCCTGTCGAAACCATTGCGGCCCCATAAGGGTATCTTATATTATACACGCTTTATTTTACTTTGTCAAGAAGAAATACCTGTAAATCGAACGCAAAATATTGCAAATTTTGAAAATGTATGCTATAATCTAAAAAAGCTTTTTGGAGGGGTTTATGGACTCATTTATCTTTGCTGTGAATGCGGTGACGCCTCTGGTGCTTATCGTTGCACTCGGATATATTATAAAAAGAATAGGCATAATTACAACAGAGGCAGCAAGGAGCCTTAATAAGATGGTCTTCCGTGTGCTGTTGCCCGCAAATTTGTTTTTAAACGTATACTCAATAGAATCTATTTCTAATATCCGCCCCGGCTTTGTATTATATGCGGTTTTGGCAACTATTGCACTGTTCATTTTAGGACTTATATACATCAGATTTGCTACCAAGGCTCCAAATCGACGTGGGGCTTTGCTTCAAGCTGTGTTTCGCTCTAATTATGCACTTATCGGAGTGTCGCTTGCCTCATCGGTTTTCGGAGCCAATGGAGAGGCTTGTGCCGCACTTCTTTCAGCTTTTTTGGTTCCGCTCTACAACATCCTTGCGGTAATTACATTAACTGTTTTTGAGCCGGTTAAAGAGGGGGGAGAAAATCATAAAATCGACGTGGTAAGAATTTTGCTTGGTATAGTCAAGAACCCTCTTGCTATCTCGGTCTTTGCGGGCATAGCGGTACTCGGAATTCGTGAAGCATTTGTAAGCTTTGGTTTACATTTTAGACTTTCAGATGTCGTTCCGGTATATAAATCCCTCGAAATGCTCTCAAAATCGGCGACCTCGCTCGCCCTTATTGCACTTGGTGCACAGTTTGAATTTTCAGCAATCGTCACGTTGAAGCGTGAAATAATTTGTGCCACCTTGACAAGAGTTGTTTTCGTACCGCTACTTGGTCTTGGAGTTGCACTTCTGTGCTTTGAATTTACGGGAGCGGAATATGCCGCCCTGCTTGCTGCGTTTGCAACACCTGTCGCTGTTTCGAGCGTGCCTATGGCACAGGAAATGCGGGCAGACGCCGTCTTAGCGGGTCAAGCTGTTATTTGGACCACCATTACCTCTTCGGTCACTTTATTTTTATTTGTGTTCGCTCTTCGGGCACTTAGAATTTTTGTTTAATTTAACACGGGTAGCTACCAACTAAAAAAACCGACAGAGAATCCGGCGGGTTCTTTGTCGGTTTTCGCTTTTATACTTTAAAGGAGCTTGCAGATTTTATTCCTCAGAATTTGGAGCGTTTTTTAGACGTGATGCACGCTTTGCCTTTACAGAAAAGAAAATTTCAAGCCCGATGTAGAAAGCAAGAGATATTGCCATTACAAAATAATAGCTGATAAGACGCCAAATCAGCATTACACCGTTTGCAACAGCAACCGCCTCGCTCACAGTAACACCTGCGGTCATATATATTATAATACACTTAAAGACCTGCCCTGCTGAGCCTTCAACACCGCCCGATGCACCGGGGGTGGGTATAAATCCGACCGCTGTTATTGCAAACGACGTGCCTGAGAGCACCAAAAACATCTCCGAGGGGTGTGCAGGAACGTTTAAAGCTAATAATATAAAGTACGTAGAGACATAGAGGAATGCAAACGAAAGAATCTTTGTTAAGAGTGCCAAGAAAAATGCACTCTTTTTCTTCATAAGGTCATAAAACGCCTGCTGAACCTGCTCGAAATACTGTGTCAGGCTTTCCGCCTTTGGCTCAAGCCACTTAAAAATTTTGAACTTGCAAAGGAAATAGATAAAACGGACGAGTGCCGCACGTAATTTTCGGCTCGTTCCGAGAAGAACTATAACTACAAGAACCATAAAATTGAGTGAGTAGCCAACAATAATAATGGGAATCCACCAGGAATCGATATTCGCAGTCAAAATATCAAAGAAGAACAGACCTGTAAGGGAAAAGCCCGTCGTGACCATCATATAAATCAGCAAATTGGTGAGCAGAAGTCCTGTGGATTCTGAAATCTTCACCTTTGCTCTTGAATACGAATGTGCCTGAAAGGGCTGACCGCCTGTTGCCAGGGGCGTTATACCGTTAAAAAAATGTTCCGTCATAGCAATGGTATAGGTTGTTCCAAAACTAATGTCGCACCCTCTTGCTTTTGTAAGAATGCAAAGAGACAAGGGATAAAGTGAGAGGTATACAATAACCATCAGTATAGCATAAAAAACGCACGTGACATCAACATTCTTTAGCTGTTCAATGATGCTCGGCAGGTCGTTAAGTGACAAAACGGTTATAAGAAGCAAGGCTGCTATAATTCCGTACAGAACAAACAGTGCGATTTTCTTTCCGTTTAACGGGTGCTTTTCTTTTTGTGCTTCCAAGTATGTTCTCTCCTTTTTTCTTGCAATTAAAATTATTGTATCACAAATCAAGCATTTTTTCAATAGGTTTTAACATTTCTTTAACAAGTTTTTCGGTTAGCGAAAATTAAAAATTAAGTTAAAGGAAGCCCGCAAGCGACACTCAGAGACTGTATTTTCCGGCCGTCGAAAAAACGCCCCTTGGTTTTTGAGTACTCTAAATGCCCAAAGCCCATTGAAAAGGCTTGCTTTTTCGCCAGCTTTAACCGTTTTTTCTCGCAATACTATGTGTCGGGATTGTGCCCCGACAATATTGATGTTTTTTTGATGCTATAAGAAAATCTGCCGTTCTGTTGCCTGTGCTGTCATCCTGATGCTGTTCAAAATTTTTCATTGCAGCATTCAAAGAACAAGCTGCTCCGTCATAGTTGAAAAGTTAAGTAAACTGCAAGTAAGCTTAATTAGAATAGTTGAGAGTATGCAGATTGCTCGTGACACAAAAGCAACGAAAAAGAACCGATGAGGGCAGCTTTCAGCTTAACGATTAAAGAATTAACCGCCTTGAGTTTGCAGCAGAAGGCGGTTAATTCTTTTTATTTCTCACGTCGGTTTTTAGAATAAATCAAACAAGTATGAACCGCTCTCTGTTCAAGTTGAATGGGGCTTTGAAGTGCTTAAGGAAGATTACGGCTTTAGTTATTTTTTGCCTCAATTTGAGGTTTTTTCTTTATATTCTATACTTTTCTTAAACCGCACAAAAAGAACTGACACAAACGCTCTAAAATTTGCATTTGAGGCAGCCCCATTTGGTACAATATAAGCACAAAAGCGGAGACATCGTTTACAATGTCTCCACTCGTTTTTTATTCGGTTATCCCTAAATGAGAAAGCCACTTTCTAATTGCATCAGTAACGTCTATTAAAGCAAGGTCTGCGTTTTGATTGTACGCTTCGATTGAAATCTCAACCAATCCATTCCTTGCGTTTCTTTTAATCAGATTAGTTATTGTCGCCTTGCCCGAATTCAGATCATCAAAATACATAGTATTACCTACACGGGCACTTTTAGTGTCTTGCAAGCTTTCATAATTATTTCAAAAACAACCTTACCGCATTATTGTAAAGTATATCCTCACGTTGCTCTTGCGTAAGATCTATTTGCATAAATCTTTCCAATTCGATTTCAGGCTTCCACAGTGGGTAGTCGGTTCCAAACAATACTCGCTCGGTTCCGTAAGCCAAGATAAGCTCCTTTGCTTTTGTTTTTGTCAATGCATACAGAGAGGATGAGGTGTCCACAAAAAAGCTTTTGAACTTGCTGAGCTTTTCTGTAGCCTCCTCCCAAACCGACCATCCGCCTAAATGTGCACCGACAACCGTTAAGTTAGGATACTTTTTAAGTATAGGCATCATACGGTTGGGATTTGAAAAATCAAAACGAGAATCTCCCGTATGCATCAGAATGGGGAGGACATTTTCGCATCGCTCATAAATTTTATACATACGAGGATCGTCTATTGCCACCTTTTGTATATCGGGGTGGAGCTTGACTCCTTTTAAGCCAAGCTCCAAAATTTCGTCAATCTCCGCATCAATATTATCACTGTCCGGATGAAGTGTTCCAAGTCCGGTAAACCGTCCGTTACTAAGTGCTACGGATTCTTTAATAAAATGATTGATGGCGGAAACCTGCTTTGGGGTAGTTGCAACGGATTGAACGATAAAATGATTGACTCCTGCTTTCTCACCGTGTTCAAGCAGGGTGGATATTTTACCGTCAAGAAGCGATGTCATATCGTAAAAGCTACCTGTTCCTGCGGCGGCCTTTTCTGCAATTTTATCGGGATAGATATGGCAGTGAGAATCAATTATTCTATATTTTTTCACTATTTAATTCATAACCTTTCTTGTGTGTCCGTTATTTCTTCAGCCCCAATATATCCACAGCTTGCTCACGCATCTTGTATTTCAGAATCTTACCTGCGGCATTCATAGGAAATTCCTTGACAAAGAGGAAGTATCTCGGAACCTTGTGTCTTGCGATAGATGCGTTTCCGAATTCTTTCATTTCGGCTTCGTCAGCGGTTTCACCCTTGTTTAGAATTACCCAAGCACAGCATTCCTCGCCGTATCTTTCGTCAGGGACACCGACGACCTGAACATCACGAACCTTGGGATTGGTCAGATAAAATTCTTCGATTTCACGAGGATAGAGGTTTTCACCGCCTCTGATAATCATATCCTTAAGTCTACCTGTGACCTTATAATAGCCGTCCGGCGTTCTCATACAAATATCGCCCGAATGAAGCCATCCCTCAGCATCGATTGTTTGAGCGGTTGCTTCGGGCATCTTGTAATAGCCTTACATAATGTTAAAGCCGCGTGCAACGAACTCACCGCTTTCACCGTCGGGAAGCTCCTTGCCGGTTTCGGGATCAATAATCTTACATTCTACACCCGGGAATGCACTGCCGACCGTTTCAACTCGGTGGTCAAGGTCTTCGTTGACCTCACCCATAGTACAGCCGGGAGAAGCCTCGGTCTGCCCGTAAACCGAAATGATCTCGCGCATATTCATCTCAACCGACGCACGGCGCATCAAATCTGCCGGGCAGTTTGCACCCGCCATAATACCGGTTCTCATATATGAAAAATCAGTCTTTGCAAAATCGGGGTGGCTGAACATAGCGATAAACATCGTGGGAACACCGTTAAAGCAGGTGATGTGCTCGTCATTTATGCAGGCAAGCGAGGATTTGGGAGAGAAATACGGAATCGGACAAAGTGTACCGCCGTGTGTCATTATAGAGGTCATAGAAAGCACCATTCCAAAGCAATGGAACATAGGCACTTGTATCATCATACGGTCTGCGGTGGACAGATCCATTCTGTCACCGATGGTCTTGCCGTTGTTTACGATATTTCGGTGGGTAAGCATAACTCCCTTGGGGAATCCCGTAGTACCCGAGGTGTACTGCATATTGCATACGTCATCGGGCTTGACAAGAGAAGCACGTCTGCGTACTTCTTCACGGGGAACGATATTGGAACGGGAAAGCATCTGCTCCCAATTCAGGCATCCTTGCATATCAAATCCAACGGTTACAACGTTACGGAGGAAAGGCAGATTTTTTGAATACAAAGGATTTCCCGGAGTAAGATTTTTAAGCTCGGGGCAAAGCTCTTCTATAATTTCCCTGTAATTGATGTCCTTGCAATACTCGACCATAACGAGCGTATGGGTGTCGGATTGCTTGAGCAGGTATTCGATTTCGTGGATCTTATATGCGGTGTTAACCGTTACCAAAACCGCACCGATCTTAGTGGTTGCCCAGAAGGTGATATACCACGCCGGAACGTTGGTTGCCCAAATCGCAACGTGGTCACCCGCTTTTACACCCAAGGAAATAAGTGCGGCTGCACATTCGTCAACATCACGGCGGAACTGCTTGTAGGTTCTCGTATAATCAAGAGTAGGATATTTGAAAGCAAACTGATCGGGATACTTTTCAGCCATTGTATCAAGCACGTCAGAGAATGTTGCGTCGATAACGTCATACTTCTTCCAAACGAACGTGCCTGTTTTTGCACGGTTGTAGTAAGCGTGCTCAAAGGTCCTTTTCTCACGGCTCAAAGCGGCAATATAATTTGTGAAGTGAGTCAGAACGATATCTGCATCGCTGATCTGCTCGTTCCAAGCGGCGCAAATGAAGCCTTCGTAGTTCAAAGATGAGAGTGCATTCAAGATCTTTTTTACTTCAAGGTCACCCTCACCGATCAACACGGTTTTTCCGTCCTTCATATCTCCAAGACGCACGTATTTGATGTAAGCTCCGAGGTTTTTAATTGTAGCTTCTGCAGTTTCACCCGCATTAAAGTACGTTCCTCTGACATTCCAGGATGCACCTACTGCGGAAGAAGCAAAATGATTGATAATCTTAATTACGTTTTCTGTATTGGAAAGATACCCAACCGTTTCAAACAAAATGTTGACATCGGAATTTTCTGCACGTTTAATAGCGGCAGACATTTTTCCGTCTAAAGTATCGAAGGAAAAATTGTTCTCGGCACGAACAATAACGTTGTCGATTCCGGAGGTTGCTGCCATTTCAACGTATTTCTGAGTCAATTCGGCAGTCGTTTCATCACTTTCGATAGGGGCAGGCATACGCAGTGCGGAGACGGTGAGATTTCTGTTGACAAGCTTTCTTTTGGCATCGGCAATACGCTCACGTCTTAAAATGCTGTCGTAATGAGCATTTCTCTCTCCGATAGCATCGAAGATTTCGAATCCCTCAAAGCCGTAGTCATAAGCATAACGGCAGGTATCAAGAAAGGAAGCACGGCTTACGTTCTTGGTGGAAAAAACAATTTTCATTGTGCATTACGCCTCCTCGAATACAATTTTATTGAGTGCGTTAATATATGCTCTGATGCTTGCGGCAATAATGTCGGTGGATGTTCCGTTGCCTGAATAGAGCTTACCGCCAACGCGCAGTCTGACAAGTGCAGAACCGAGAGCTTCCTTTCCTTCGGTCACAGACTGAACCTGATAATCATCAAGCTCGTAGTGATGACCGATGCACTGCTCGATAGCACGAAAAGCAGAGTCGATAGGACCGTCGCCTGCACTGACACCGCAAATTACCTCGTCATTCTTTTTCAAAACGATCTGTGTCATTGCACTGGAAATATTACTACTCGTTGTAGTATAGGCTTCAAAATGATAGGTGGAGGGAGCCTGCATTGCAGAGCTTGCGATCAGAGCCTCAAATTCCTTTGCTCCGACAGTGCCCTTCTTTTCGCATACTTGATTAAGCGCTTTATACACGTTTCCAATATCCGAATCGGAAAGCTCATAACCGAGAATAGCAGCTGCTTCTGCAACTTGTGTCACGGTGGAATCGGTATCGAGAAGAATCTTTTTCTTTACGTTTACGGTGCTGTCCGCATCATAAGAATCGTGGCTGATGCTTGATACAATATCCTCGATGCTTGCGTGAATATTGGTATTATTCAACTTGATCTCAGCACCGATCTGTGCACCGCAGGCATTAACGGCATCAGAGAACTCGCCTGTCAAGAGGGCATCCTTGCCGACCATAGCACATTTAATTCCGGCGGCACCTACGGCGATTACAGAAAAAGCAGAAGCAACTGCCATATTGATGCGGTCGGAAACCTGAACGTATACGGGAACGGAAACCTCCGCTTTCACCTTTGCGACGATTGCAGCAATCTGCTCGGGCGTTGATGTACCGGCATTATCGCAAAGCGTAATAATAGTTGCACCTTTGGCTTCAGCTTCTTTTGCGGAAGCAATAAGGAACTCTTCCTCTGCTCTTGTCGCATCCAATGCGGAAAATTCTACGTCAGAGCAAACCGCCTTTGCTGCCGCAACCAGCTCTCCGATTTTTTCAAGCATTGCCGATTGCTTGACGTGATAGTTATATTCCATTTGAATGGTAGATACGGGAAGCTCTACCTGAAGGCGAGGTGCCTTGGCATCTTTAATGCACTCCCAAGCAACGCTTACCCCGTCTTGAGCAAAGCCTACAGGAATTGCCAATGTGGCGTTTTGAACGTTCTTGGCGATGGTCTTGTATATAATAAAATCCTCACGGATGTTCTTTACCGAGGGAAGCTCGATAGAGTCGACGCCGAGTCGGTCTGCACAATTAGCAATAGCTGATTTTTCGCGGAACAGCAGAGATACTGCACGATCCTCCGAAAGCTTTTTGAGTGTGATATCTGAAATGTTGATTTTTCTCATTTTTGAAAACTCCTTTTAAATTCCAAAATATAAAAACAAGCTTATAACAACAAAAATACGCTTCCATCTCTTTGTTGATTGCAAAGAGACGAAAACGCTAAATATTATGTTTCCGCGGTACCACTCTTCTTCATCCAAAACAGGATGCACTTTAGATGCTATCACATCTTAACTCTGTTACGGGAGTTCCCGATTGCCACTATTCCGAGTTTTCATAGCAACCGCTCAACGGTGAGTTCAACAAAACTCCTTCTATGCCTCGCACCAACCGGCAACTCTCTGAAAGGGGAAATTTTGCATACTATTCCGCATCATTGCGTTTTTGATGCAAACATTTTATCATATGGCATACCTTTTGTCAAGTGCTTTTTTGAAAAAATTGCAATAGCCCTCCGCGACACGGCGAAGGGCTTGATTTTCAGATAAATATAAACCATATAAGCTTGCTTACGATGTGGAACAACGCATGTCCTGCCATAGCGTAAACGATGCCATACTTACGATAGAGCCAACCAAACACAAGACCAAATCCGCCGTTAAACAAAAAACAACGGAGCAGGAGCAGCGATGTCAGC
>JAZOQA010000058.1:0-17159 GCA_045655765.1 Eubacteriales bacterium
TGTCGGCTCATCACATCCTGGGGCTTGGAGAAGGTCCCAAGGGTTCGGCTGTCCGCCGATTAAAGTGGTACGCGAGCTGGGTTCAGAACGTCGTGAGACAGTTCGGTCCCTATCTGTCGTGGGCGTTGGATATTTGAGAGGAGCTTACCTTAGTACGAGAGGACCGGGTAGGACGTACCTCCGGTGCACCGGTTGTTCCGCCAGGGGCATAGCCGGGTAGCCGCGTACGGATGTGATAAACGCTGAAGGCATCTAAGCGTGAAGCACACCTCAAGATGAGATATCCCATCTCTTTAAGAGAGTAAGGTCGCTTGTAGACTACGAGCTTGATAGGTCGGAGATGTAAGCACAGTAATGTGTTCAGTTGACCGATACTAATTGACCGAGGGCTTGAACATCTGTTTTGCATTAAATCAAAACATTTTCAAGCTTCTACACTTGAGCTTTCGTTTCTTTCCCTTATTCGGTTTTTAATCGGCATTTGTAAAAGAATGCTAGAAAATATATGGAGTCCTGCACGGTGCAGGGCTTTTTGATTTATATATGAAAAATGAAAGAAAAAGTCATATAGGTCACAGATGTAAGCACAGTAATGTGTTCAGCCCGCCGATACTAATTGACCTGAGGGGAGAGCGAAGCATCCTGCGGATGCATCACGAACATCTATTTTGTATTAAATCAAAACATTTTCAAGCTTCTACACCCCCGCTTTCGTTTCTTTCCCTTATTCGGTTTCAGGGTAGGCATTTGTAAAAGAATGCTAGAAAATATATGGAGTCCTCGGGGAGCAGGGCTTTTTATTTTTTGAATTTAAAGCACATCATCCTTCGATGATTTTAGATTTTAAAACGCTTTGTGATCCGCACGTCCGAAAGAAATTCAAGACGTTTTTTGTACATCAGGCGGCACCCGTGTCGAGAAATACGGAGAAATAGATGCATTTTGTGCGAATTTTGCGATTCCTTTAACAAAATTTAAAAAAATTCAAAATCAGAGAGAATCTATTGCACTTTGCTTGCATTTATGTTATAATGTGTGTAACACATAAAAATAAATGTGACAATTTAAAGGAGAAGCTATATGAAGATTTTTAAGAAGCTTTTTGCCACGACGCTTGCACTTTCCTTGGCGGCAACGCTTATGCTTGGATTTGCGTCTTGCGGCGGTGACGAGGGCGACGGCGGCGAGGCACCGCACACCCATACTTATGCGTCCGAATGGACGAAGACTGCAGACGGTCACTTCAAGGCGTGCACCTGTCACCCCGAGAGCATTACTGTGCTTTCGCATAAAGACGGTGCTGATGCAGATAACAATTGTGATGAATGCGGATATGAGATGCAAGCCCCCGTGTCGGATAAGCTTTATTCCGTCACGGTAATTGATGACGAGGGCAACCCTGTTGTGGGTGCTGAGGTTTTGTTCCAGGGCTTTGGAATTACAGAACCCGTCACCACAAATGCGAGCGGCATAGCTTCTCTTGAGGTTGAAACGGCACTCGGACTTCAGGTTTCCGTTAGTAGAGTTCCTGAAGCTTATATGAAGACACAAAGCAAGTCGTATGCTTTCCAAAGTGGGGAAAAGACCATTACTATAAGCGACGTTGAAAAGCTTGTTCTTTACACCTTGCTTGTAACCGATGAGTACGGCGACCCTGTTGAGGGAGTTAAGGGGCAGATTTGCACAGGCTCTGATTGCCGTCCCGGCACAACCGACGTAAGCGGAAAAATTTATGCATATCTTTCAAAGGCTGCGATTGAAGCCAACGGTGCAAAGGCTCTTGTAACGGCTCTTCCTGACGGATATGCGAATCCCGAGGGAACCGACGTTCCGTTCGATTACGTTGATTTTGCGAGCGGTGAAGCTACGGTTGAGATTGTTATTATATCTATGACCAGATATACCGTTTCGGCTACCGATTTTTACGGCAATGCACTTTCGGGCATTGCCGTCGAACTTTATGATGCAAGCAATAGCCTCGTTGCAAGTGCAAAGACCAACGAGCAAGGAGTCGCAAGCTTTGATCTCACTCCTATGACGTATACGCTTGATATAAAGCATTGCAACGGTGCTTTTCGGTGGATCAACAAAGAGTCAAATACAGTTGACGCAAAGAACAGCTCCTACGTTGCAAGCTTTATTGAGAGTACAGGACGTGTAGAATACGAGTTCAACATTTACGGCCCTGACGGCAATCCCGTTAAGGATGGAGAGGTGTTCGTGTTTGATAAGGATCTTAACGTTATTTGGCTTGGCCTTACCGTTACGACAGATAAAACGTTTGCAGCAGTGAACACACCAAACAAGGATTATTACGTCAGCGTTGTAGACGGCGACAACAATTATGCCTTTGTAGAGTTGAAAAAGGACGGTCCGTCTAACGTGGATATACATCTTACCGAGGCAAAGATGGGAGTTAGTGCAGAGAATGCAGTAATAGCATTCGTGCTTGATGATCTTCCTTTTATGGAGAATGATTTAAATAGAATTATACATCCTTATATGCACGAATTTGAGGCAGGCGAGAGCCTTTATGTAAGAATTCCCGATGCTCACGGCTTTTTGCTTTCGATGGATGCCGAGGGCTTTGAGGTTGAATATAACGGCGAGAGCCTTCCTGTAGACGGTGAGGGTAAATTCACGCATCGCTTCGTTCTCGGCAAGGGTGAGGATGCTATAATTAAGATTACGGCAAAAACAGCGGCTACGCTCGGTCACGTTTCCGTTAAACACCCAGGCTCTAAGGCAGATCCTTATTACCTCGTCCACAAAGAAATTAACGGTCTTACAAGGAGCGAGAGCTTCTATGAGGGCGAGACAAAGTATTTTAACTTCTGGTCTAGTCAGTCATATACCTTGATTGTAACAGCCGAGGGTGCTGACATAAGCATAAACGGAAAAGGCTCTAAATACGTAACACAGGTAAGTGAACTTGTAGATATAGCTGTTACTTCGAAGACTGCGGGCGATATAGATATTTCGTTTGTATACGAGGAGCGTACGGTAGATTACACTGTAAATGCTACCTCCACCGAGGTAAGCAGCCTTGAGGGATACGAGGTTTCCATATACTCTCTCGTTGGGGACGAATATACGCTTGTAGCATCTGCTGTGACGGATGCTGACGGAAACGCTGTGTTCGAGGGACTCGTTGAGGCGGCGAACTATTACGTAGCAGTTACTTCCGTAGGCTTCATCAAGGATTATATAAAGGTTGAATCCTCCGATGAGCCTACCACAGTTGTAATAGCACACGAGCGTGACGGATCCAAGGCTTATCCTTATTATGTTCAAAACGGGGAAAATACCGTAAGCGTGGGTGCGGGGGATACTAAGTGGTGCGTTATAAACGTCATCGGCGGCGGCAGCTACACGCTTAAGGTTGACGACGACAACCTCCTCCTTTCTATCTATATTCTTGTTGATGGAGAGGAATATCTGCTCTCGCTGAACGGTGAATACAAGTTTGCCGACTATGGCGTAGATGCAACCGTTGAGGGCGAGTACACCTTCTCGAATTACGGAGTATACAGACTTGCGTTTACTGCAAGAAATTCCGCAGAGGATGAGTTTGTATTCAACTACGTTTCCAACGCAAAAACAAAGGACAATGCGATTGTCCTCACTGAAAAGGGTGACGTCACCGTTGCAATAAAGAACGGCGAAACGGATTATTACAAGCTCTCCCTTACAGGAACCGTTACCGTTACTGTAAACGGTATGGCAGCTATCTCCAAGATTACCGCTACGGAGCTTGGTGACGTTACGGAGTCTGTTGACGGCTCGTCGTTCACCGTGACCTTGACTGAGGAAAGTGAAGTTTACTTCCGCCTTTCGTCCACGGTTGACGGAGAAGTTACGGTAACTATATCTTAAAGATTGTTATAAATCAGCTTACTAAGTTAATATAAATTTATATCAAAAACATAAAGAGAGGGCAAAACGGTCAATTCCGTCGAGCTCTCTCTTTATATTTAAGGAATAGTTAAATTGTTGTTATTTTAATTGGACTTCATACCGACAATTTATGCACAAATCTTCTGTTTAGAGCAAGACAACACATATTTGTCACCAAAATTTTACTCATTTAAATAGGAATCGCCTTGTTGAAGCTCAATCAACCTATATGGAGTACATCTTGCATATGATAAAGTAGCTCTTTTCGACGTTTTTCTGATTCTTCGGACTCAACGGAGTATTTGTGTGAAAATGCTATCTCACAGTTGGTTTGAATTGCATCGTATATCTTCTTGCTTTTGAAATGTTCAAAAATAAGGGGTAAAAATTCAATTTCGTCAAGTATGTTGCCCTTAGAAACAAAATCAGCACATTCTTCTTCGTCTTGAATGAGAGCTTGAAAAAAATCATTAAAAGCTGCCTCAATTTGAGGCTCAACAATTTCGCTTGGCAAATCTTCGTTTTTAGGATTTGTTAGCCATTCGTGCAATTCCTCGCAATATTTTTCTTCCGCTTTTCTTAATCTTGTTTTTTTAAGAGTCATTTTTATTTCTCCTGTTTAAATTTAGGGCAAATTCCACATATCCTACCACGAGATTTATATGTTACCACATTAACATTTTTATATTTACCGTGCATAGGCGTGTGGTCGGATTTGTTTCTATTTCTTTTAAGGTTGGCAACATGCGTTCCTGCTTTTGCAATAATTTTGTCAGTCCATTTTTGCACAAACCAAACATGTCCTCCCGGCTTTCTCTCTTTCGGACGTGCATGGCAATTAATTTGTCCGTGTCGAACTCCGTTAGAATCAATATCATTTATAGTATGGGACAAATTGTATTTTTTCAAATATTTAAGATTGCGTTCGCCATGTCCACCTTTTAGCATTTTAACGGGCTTTCTTTTCACGTAACTAAATATTCCACGTGATGAATGCTTCATCTCGTTTTTGCTTACATTCAACCTCTTTTTCATTATATCATCTCCTTTATATAAAGTCAAGGGCTTCCCCTTTTAAGAAAAGTATATCACAAAAAAATCTAAAATAATAGCCTCCATATTTTTTGATTTTAAGCTGACAAAATACAGGTATTTTGCTTTAAATAGTTGACTTTTGAGTTGACATTATGTAAAATATATATGAGGTGACAAAATGATTTCTTCGATTGTTAAATTGTATTTATCTGATTTTGTTTTTCAAATTCTGCAAAACGATGCACTAAATTATGAATTTGTAAAAAAAGATAACGAGCCAAATATAAATGCTTTGCTAAACAAACTTATTCCGAACCTAGTATATTGTCGCAAGCTACGTCGTGAAGAGACACACAATGTGTTGGAAAATGACTTTGCACGTAAAGATGCAGAAAAAATATATGAATGCGTAAATGCTGTTATTGATAAAATCTATTTTTCTGATGAAGAATTGGAATGCTTGGAGGAGGTGGTGTGGTTTCGCCCCTCAGAGAAAAAAAGGGCACTGTTTGATGAAATTGCGGACTCTGAAACTAAAATAACTATGCAAAGCACGTCGGTGTATATTCGAGGTCTGTTAAATGAATATGCTCGCTTGCCCCAATATAAAAGAGAACAGATTTTGTTTGATGATGATTTTCGCAATTTTTCCGAAGCGTGTGAAACGAGTAGAATCTTTCACGCAAGGGTGAACGGAAAATCCATTCGTATGTTTGCTTTTCATTACATTTATGAGTATACGTATATTCAAGAAAATTACTTGATTGGGTATGATTTGACAAACAAAATAATAGGAGCTATACCCTTATATAAAATAAGAGATTCTTATTTGGTAGAAAGAAAATATAAGCCAAGTGAATCTTTAATCAACACATTGCAAAAATATTATGAAGAAAAAGAATACGACACTGTCGTTTCATTCGAGGAGGAATTATGTTGAAAAAGAAACCTCTTGGAAAAGGAAAATACGTTAAAGCAAAAACACCGGAAGCAAGGAAAAAACAACAGGCTGCCATAATAAATTATTATACAAAAAAACGAACAGAAGAAAAAAAGGAAAATAAGCCTTGGTAAGCATAATCAATATCAAAAACCTCCCCATTTTATTAGTGTGGGGAGGTTTTTATTAATGATTGTTATTTTATTCGCTTAAAGTCGTGAGAAGAGCCTTATCGATTTCACGTCTGAGCTCGTCCTCATCAAGTGCGCCGACCTTGCGGTACGAGATTATGCCTCGACCGTCTACAATGATTGTTGCGGGGTATGCGGCGTTGAAGCCAAGGTCGGATTTATAGTACAAATCTCCCTCGACGTCACGCACGAAGAGCATCTTTGAAGCGGGGAAGGTGCTTTCAATAAACTGCGGTGCTGTGCCGTCCCAGTTGTTTGCGTTGTGTATTGTGACAATTACAACGTCACGGTCGTAATAGTCACTTGCTGCCTTGTTGAAATACGGAAGCTCGTGTACGCACGGCGTGCAGTCGGTGTACCAGAAATTAAGGACTACCGTTTTGCCACGCCACTTTTGATCAGTGACGTTGAACACGCCATCGCCGAAGCCGTCAATGAATGCAAGGTCTCTGCCCACGCAGAGCTTGCCCTCTTTGTTTCCAAACTCTGCATTGGTGTTTGCAAGGTTCAGTGCCACAAGAAGCGTATCAGCGGTTGCATCCGAGGCAAAAATCTGATAGATAAGCCTCGCACCTGAAACAATATAGGTTTTAGAGCTTTCTGTATCTTTGGAATACTTTGAGTAGTACGAGCAGTCCTCGTCGTAAGCATACTTGATATCAAAATTGATAGTTCCAAGCTCCGACATAAGGAACGTGACTGCCTCCTGCTCTGTACAGCCCACAAGGATTGCGACAACCGTTCCCGGTGCTGTCCTTGCAAGCTCGTCAAGCGTGTGTATATAATCCGAGGCGGTGCTGTTGTCAACGTTAATAAATCCCAAAGCCAAGGGCGTAGTAAGCGTATTCAAATCAAGCCTTGCACCGCCCTTTCCAAGCTCTGGGGGCATATCGGAGGGCAGAGGGTCGCCAACGGTGAGAGCACCCTCGACAGGTCCTGCTTGGGTCGTGGTATCGCTGTCTATGAAATTATAGTAAACAAGTGCACCGACGAGGGTAGAAACCATCAAAACGGCGGCAACTATTCTTATAATAAGACGCTTTTTCTTGGATTTTTGCTCATAAGCGTGCTTTTCTTCGACGCTCGCATTTTGGGGCAGGTCGTTCTGAGGCAGAAGAATCTTGCCACCACGCCACTGTATAGCACCCGTCGGACATTCGGAAATACATTCACCGCAGTTGATACATTCAGCATCACCTACACGGCTTATATCCATTTTGCACTTTTTAATACAGCGTCCGCACTCTGTACAGCTCGGCTTGTCAAGCTTTATGCCAAGGATGGCAAAGCGGTTTAACAGACCGTAAAGAGCACCGAGAGGGCAGAAGAAGCGGCAGAAAGTGCGGTATATGAATATGCACGCAACTATAAAGCTTATAAGCAGGGCAAATTTCCAAGTGAAAAGAGGACCGAGCATACCGAAAAGCTCGTTGTTCTTAGGGTTTATAAGCAAGCCTATCGCACCGCCGAGCGTTCCCGCAGGACAGATGTATTTACAAAAGGCGGGCAGGGGCAGGTCCTTTGTCATATAGACCAGGGGAATAATCAATACGAAAAATACGAGTATAACATACTTTAAATAAGAAAGAGCCTTTGTAAAGCGGTTTTTCTTTAATTTGGGAGTGGGAATTTTATGTAAAAGGTCCTGTATAAGCCCAAAAGGACAGAGAAATCCGCAAATTATGCGTCCGAAAATAATTCCATAGAGCAGAATTATTCCAAAAACGTAATACGGTGCGGTTTTGCCGCTTGCGGCAAGCGAGTTTTGAAGCGAGCCGAGCGGGCAAGCCCCCGATGCACCGGGGCAGGAATAGCAGTTAAGTCCTGGCGTGCAAATGTTTTTCACGCCACCGCCGTATATTTTTCCGCTTGCAAAGCCCTTTAAATTCGCATTGAAGAGCAATGCGGCATACAGCTGTATCAGCCGCCTCTTGGACGGCAAAAATCCTTTGATTTTACTTAATATCTTCTTCATATCAACCAAGTCCTATACATTCCGTGCATATAGCAACAGCCTTTGCGAAGACGTCCCGCATTCCGCCATTGGAAATGCCGATTACAACAAAAACAATGCCGAGGGAAAGAATAAACAAGCGTAAAAATCCAATTACACGGCTGTTTCTTGATGATGCACCCACCTTACGACGCTCAATAAAGGCGCAGACTTCGTAAATTGTGAGAATTGCGGCTACGGCAAGTATTGCCGCCAAGAGAAATGCTCCCACACCGAACGTGAAGTTCTCAAGATTACCGGGGCAGACCGTTTTAGTGCTTGCAAAGCGTTTTACAAACAGAAGTATACCAGAGGCAAGCGTTCCTATCGCAAGTGAGATGCAGGCTGAAAATTTTAAAATAACCGCTAAGGGTGCAATCCTCGGAACTCTAAGCTCCGCTCCGTCGGGCTTTACACCTTTTGTCTGCTCTTTCAAAATAGCAAGCTCTGCCGCAGCAGCCTGCTCGCAAAGGCGAGATGAAGCGTAAATAAAGCCTATTACTATAAGCGTCGAGGGAAAAACTATTAAAATCGCCTTTATGACCTCACGATTAAAATCGCTGACGTTATGGCTCGGCAAAAAAATAGCAAGCACGCAGAATACCGAAATTAAAGCTATGGAAAGGCAAGCGGTAACAAGAAAGATGCCTCTGCGTTTTTTCTTTAATACAATAATATGCGAGGTTACCTCAGGCTCAAAGTCGTATACGTCGTAGCGTCTATACATAATTTTTAGCATCTGTGCTGAGGAAAGCCCGAGCTTTGTGCGTTCTTTGTCTGTGAATAGCCGATTCAGCACGGCACCTACGAGAATTCCGAAGACTGAAAGAAGAGAGGGAATAATCAAAAAGGAAAGATATTCACCTACACGCTCACGTGAGTAAGGGGTATCGCCGCCTGTAAAAAAAAGATGACAGACTCCGAAAATGAAAGCCCCTGCCGTGATAATGAGTATAGCTGAAAGGACGTATGTATATATGCTGTTAGCCCGAAAAATACAGCTTTTATTGTCCTTTGTTTTTTTTGAGGTTTCCAAGATTTAAATCACGCTCCGTTTCTTTAAATATAAAAAACTTCATTTTTAATTATAACATATATTTACATACTTGTCAAGTAAAAGCATTAGGTAAAGTATGAAACAACAAAACGAGAGCAACAAAGAAAATTACGCAAAAACTCGACACGGGTGGCACCCGTGTCGAGTTTTCTTGGATTTTTCAATCAAACGCTTGTCTTGTCAGCAAGTCGTATGCCCTTCTTTGTGAGGATTTGCTCTGCCGCTTCGTCGTCGTCGGTTTTGAGGACCATCATCGCCTTGCCGCTTTCCTTTGCAATAAAAGCATACATATATTCTATCGCAAGTCCTGCGTCGGAGACGGAGTCAAGAACTGATGCAAGACCGCCCGTCTTGTCCTCTATCATAACTGCGATGACCTCGGTGATTTTGGAGATTACTCCAATCTCTGAAAGAGCATCCTTTGCCAAATACACATCTGAAACAATAAGACGCAAAATTCCGAAATCCGTAGTGTCCGCAATAGAGAGGGCACGAAGATTTATTCCCTTTGCTCCAAGGGTATCTATTATAGTGTGGAGTCTGCCCGTTTTGTTTTCCACGAAGATGGAAAGCTGATCTATTCTCATACTAAAATCCCTCCTCATTTAAGCTTTCTGTTGTCTATAACACGCTTTGCCTTGCCCTCGCTGCGTGCTATGGACTTGGGGTTGACGAGATTGACCTTGGGTGCAATGCCGAGGGTCGATTTGAGTGATTCGGTTATCCTTTTCTCAAGTGCCTCGATGCCCTTTACACCGTCGGAGAACATCTGCTCGCTCATCTCAATGTTTACGTCAAAGGTGTCGGTATTGTTCTTTCTGTCTACAACAATCTGGTAGTTCGGCGTAATATCGCCGCCAACCTTGAGAAGAACCTCCTCAATCTGAGACGGAAAGACGTTTACACCTCTTATTATGAGCATATCGTCGGTTCTGCCCTGGGGCTTGTTCATTCTTACGTGGGTTCTGCCGCACTTGCATTTTTCATAATTGAGTGAGCAAATATCTCTTGTGCGGTATCTTATAAGAGGGAAGCCCTCCTTTGTAATAGTTGTGAAAACAAGCTCGCCCTCTGCACCTGCGGGCAAAACCTCGCACGTGTCGGGGTCGATGATTTCGGGAATGAAATGATCCTCACATACGTGCATTCCGCACTGATACTCACATTCGTATGAAACACCGGGTCCCATAATCTCGGAAAGACCGTAGATATCATACGCCTTAAGACCGAGCTTTTCCTCAATCTGGTGCCTCATCTCCTCGGTCCAAGGCTCCGCACCGAAGATGCCCGCCTTGAGGCTCAGCTGATCCTTAAGACCCTGCTCCTCAATGGTTTCACCGAGGTACATTGCGTAAGAGGGGGTGCAGCAAAGCACAGTGGAGCCGAAATCTATCATCGTCTGAATCTGACGCTGGGTGTTTCCTGCGGAAATAGGAATTGCCGTCGCACCCATTTTCACAGCACCGTCGTGCGCTCCAAAGCCGCCTGTGAAAAGACCGAGACCGTAGCCCACGTGCACAAACGAGTTCTCGTCAGCTCCCGCTCCTGCAAGCGCTCTTGCAAAGCAGTCACCCCACATATCAAGGTCGGCATCGGTGTAGCCGACGACGATTTGCTTGCCCGTAGTACCGGAGGATGCGTGCACACGTCTTATATCCTTCATAGGAACTGCGAAAAGACCGTAAGGGTAGTAGTCACGCAGGTCCTGCTTGTAGGAGAAGGGCAGCTTCGAGAGGTCCTCAACGCCGTGAACGTCGTCGGGCGTCAGTCCCGCCTCGTCCATTCTCTTTCTGAAAAGCTCAACCTTTTCGTACATTCTTTTGACCTGTGCGACAAGCCGCTCGCTTTGAAGCCTTGTAAGCTCCTCACGTGGCATAGTTTCTTCCTTGGGTTGCCAGATTGACATTTATATCATCTCCTTAAAAAAAGTATCAAGAATTGTAGCCTGCGTCGAACGCCTTTAAATTTACCTCGAGAAATTTCGGGGGGACGGTAGCCTTTATCGTTTCCACCCACTTTTCATAAGAAATCTCCGACGATTTTGCCATAAGTCCGATGAGCACCACGTTCACCGCCTTTATGTTTCCTGCCTTTTTTGCAAGGGAGAGTGCGTCGATGAACGTCGCATCCGCAGCCTTGCAGATTTTTTCTTCGATATTCTCGGGGTATTCCATAGCTCCGGTAATGACGGGCATAGGATTCATTTTCTGACGGTTTACAAGCATTTTTCCGTCCTTTTTGAGGTAGGGAAGTGCTCTGTAAGCCTCAAGCTCCTCGAATGCAAGGATTACGTCCGCCTCGCCCTTATCGATAATGGGAGAATGCACCTTTTCGCCGTATCTTACGTACGTAACTACGCTACCGCCTCTTTGGCTCATTCCGTGAACCTCGGACACCTTAACGTCGAAGCCCTCGCCTATTACGGCACCGCCGAGGATTCTCGATGCGAGCAGCGTTCCCTGACCGCCGACTCCGACTATCATAATATTTCTTGTCATACCGATGCCTCCTCCTTTTCAATAGCTCCGAACGGACATACGTTTACGCAAAGTCCGCAGCCGTTGCACTGTGCCGCATCTATTACAACCTTGCCATCATTGACGGAAATGGCAGGGCAGCCGAGCTTCATACAAACCTTGCAGTTTCTGCATTTGTCGGTGATTTTGCATACGCCCGAATATTTTACAGTTTTAAGCAAAGCACAAGGACGCTGAGCTATAATTACCGACGGCTCGTCACATTCGACCTCCGCCTTTACAACCTTTTCAAAATTCTTGACGTCAAACGGATCCGCAACGACAACTCTTTCGATGCCTACGGCACCACAGAGCTTTATGAGGTCAACCTGCTTTGTAGGCTCACCCTTTATAGTTCTTCCCGTAGTCGGGTTGTCCTGATGCCCCGTCATACCCGTAATTGAGTTGTCGAGTATTATAACGGTGTTGTTTCCCTTATTGTATACGATGTCAACAAGTCCCGTGATGCCCGAGTGCATAAACGTCGAGTCACCGATGACGGAAACGAGCTTCTTATTGAATTCGGGGCCTCTTGCTTTTGCCATACCGAGTGCTGCCGAAACGGACGCACCCATACAAATAGTGGTGTCAACGGACGCAAGAGGTGCAACAGCACCGAGGGTGTAACAGCCAATGTCACCCGAAACGACAAGCCCGAGCTTCTTTAAAACGTAGAACGTGCCTCTGTGAGGACAGCCCGCACACATTACGGGCGGACGGACGGGAATAGGCTCGTTTGCCGAAAGAAATTCGGGAGCGTCCTTGCCAAGAACGGCTTTCTTTATCATACTCGGAGTGTATTCGCCAAGAAGTGTAAAGACCTCCTTGCCCACTACCTTAGCACCGACACTCTTTGCAAACGTTTCAATAACGGGGTCAAGCTCCTCGACGACGTAAACCGTCCTGTGCGAATTTACAAAATCAAGTATCTTCTTTTCGGGGAGAGGATAAACCATTCCGAGCTTTAAGAAATCGGCACTCTCTCCGAGTGCTTCCTTTGCATACTCGTATGCAATTCCCGCCGTGATGATGCCTATTTCCCTTCCGTTTTGCTCGATGCGGTTGAACGTGTCGCCCTCTGCCAAGGAGCGAAGAGCATTCATTCTCTCCTCGACGAAAACGTGACGCTTTACCGCATTTGCGGGCATCATAACGTATTTCGGAATGTTCTTTTCGTAGTCCTTTAAGGGTGATTCCTCACGCTCGCAAAGCTCAACGAGGCTCTGGGAGTGGGAAACTCTGGTGGAAAGTCTTATAAATACGGGCGTGTCGTACTCCTCGGAGAGGGCAAACGCCGCCTTTGTAAATTCCTTGCATTCGGAGGAGTCTGACGGCTCGAGCATCGGAATCTTCGCCGCCTCGGCGTAATGCCTTGAGTCCTGCTCGTTTTGTGAGGAGTGCATTCCGGGGTCGTCCGCAACGCAGAAGACAAGTCCGCCGCCAACACCCGTGTAGCTCACGGTGAACACGGGGTCTGCCATTACGTTGAGTCCTACGTGCTTCATACAGGACATAGAACGGGCACCGCCTATCGAAGCTCCGATTGCGACCTCTGCCGCAACCTTTTCGTTAGGTGACCACTCGGAGTATACCTCGTCGAATTTTGCTATTTCTTCTGTGATTTCGGTGCTGGGCGTGCCGGGATATGAGGCAACGACCTTTACGCCTGCCTCGTATGCACCTCTTGCTACCGCAGCATTTCCGATTAAAAGTTTTTTCATAGTATGTATTCCTTTTTAGGTGCGTATTATTTGATTTCGTTTTGCCTTGCAACGACACCGTCGCTGCCGAGGAGCTGTCTTAGCTTCGGTTTTTCTATCTTTCCTGTTGGATTTCTCGGAACGTCCATAAAGATGATTTTCCTCGGTCTTTTATACCTCGGCAGGTCAAGACAGAAGTCGTTTACCTCGTCCTCTGTCATAGTCATACCGTCCTTGAGTTCGATTACTGCCGCTGCGATTTCGCCAAGTCTTGCGTCTGCAAGACCGATGACCGCAACGTCTGCAATCTTGGAGTTGGCACGCAGGAAGTCCTCAATCTGTACGGGGTAGAGGTTTTCACCGCCCGAAATAATGACGTCCTTCTTTCTGTCAACGAGAAAGATGAAGCCGTCCTCGTCCTCCATAGCCATATCGCCCGTGTAGAGCCAGCCGTCACGAAGAACCTCGGCGGTAGCTTTTTCGTCCTTGTAATAAGCCGTCATAACGCCGGGACCCTTGACTGCAAGCTCGCCGACCTCGCCTCTTTTTACATCTTCACCCGTGGGAGTGACGATTTTGGTCTGCCAGCCAAAGCCCGCCTTGCCTATCGCACCGACCTTATGCACGTTTTCAACACCGAGATGCACACAGCCGGGACCTATTGATTCGGAAAGACCGTAGTTGGTGTCGTATTCGTGGTTCGGGAAGTATTCCCTCCACCTCTTGATAAGGCTCGGAGGAACGGGCTGCGCACCTATGTGCATAAGCCTCCACTGCGAAAGCTCGTAATCCTTTGGATTGATATCGCCTCTTTCAATAGCGTCAAGTATATCCTGTGCCCACGGAACAAGAAGCCATACTATCGTACAACGCTCCTCCGAGACCGCTTTTAAAATCCATTCGGGAGCAATACCCTTAAGTATTACAGCACGTCCGCCAACAAGAAAGCTGCCAAACCAGTGCATTTTTGCACCCGTGTGATAAAGCGGCGGAATGCAAAGGAAGCAGTCGTCCTTGGTCTGTGAGTGATGATTCTGCTCTGTCATTGCGGAGTGCATAAGGCTTCTGTGCTTATGTATGATAGCTTTAGGGAAGCCCGTTGTGCCTGAGGAGAAGTATATTGCCGCATCGTCGTCGTCCGTCAGCTTTACCTTGGGGCTTTTGGTAGAGCAGTAGTCTATCAGCCTGTCGTAGCTCTCCGCAAAGGTGGGACAGTCCTCGCCAACGTAGAGCCAAGTCTTGACACGGGGCACTCTTTGACAGATTTCCTCAACACGTCCCGTAAATTCAGGACCGAAGATGAGGAAGTCCGCATCGGCAAGCTCAAGGCAGTAGCGTATCTCACCTGCGGTGTATCTGTAATTGAGCGGCACTGCCATAGCACCCGTTTTGAGTATTCCGAAATAAATCGGCAGCCATTCAATGCAGTTCATCAAAAGCACCGCAACCTTGTCGCCCTTTTTTATTCCTCTTGTCAGAAGAAGATTTGCGAACTTGTTTGCCTCTTTGTTGAACTCTCCCCACGTCAAGGTCTTTCTGTAGGCCTCGGAGGAGGTTGACTCGATTAGGGAATACTCGCGCCAAGTCATTCTTGCTTGGTTTTCAAGCTTTGGATTAATTTCAACAAGACTGATATCATTGGGATAGAAGTCTGCGTTTTTTTGCAAAATTTCAGTAATTGGCATTGCGTTTATTATCCTTTTTTAGATGTGCTTAATTCTTTGTCTTTTGTATTTTCATTTGAAGCTGTGGAATCCGAGCCGAGCGCTGTTCTCGCCTTTACCAGCACCATACCCTCGTAGCAGGAGAACATCTCGTCGGTTTTCTCACGTGAGGGCTTGGGTGTAAGGAGGCTGACGACGGGAACTATAACAAGTCCGCCGAGCATTGCAATAACACCGCAGTTGATCGGCGACTTAAGAATTGTCGGGAAAAGAGAGGGAAAGAGCATATTCAGCACCATTATACCTGCACCAAATATAAAGGAAGCCCATACTGATGCCTTTGTGGTCCTCTTCCAATAAAGACCAAATAGAAACGGAGCGAGAAATGCACCCGCCAACGCACCCCAAGAAATACCCATCATATTCGCAATAGCGGGCATCTTGTCCTTGAATATTGCAATCACCGCAGAGATTACGATGAATACGACGATGAGTATTCTCATTATCAGAACCTGTTTTTTCTCCGGCAGCTTCTTTGCCACGTGACCCTTGATGAGGTCGAGGGTGAGGGTAGAGGAGGAGGTCAAAACAAGCGAGGAGAGTGTTGACATCGATGCCGAAAGAACAAGGACCAAAACTATTGCAATGATGACGGGAGCAAGTCCGTCGAGCATTGCGGGAATAATCGAGTCAAACGACACGGGCGTGCCGTTTGCATCAAGCTCGATTTTATCGGAGAAGAGTCTTCCGAAGCCGCCGAGGAAATAGCAACCGCCCGCAACAACGAGGGCGAAGACTGTGGAGATGACGGTACCCTTGCTTATATCCTGCTCGCTTTTGATTGCGTAGAACTTCTGTACCATTTGCGGAAGTCCCCACGTGCCAAGAGAGGTGAGTATTACAACGAACAACAGATTGAGCGGCTCGGGACCGAAGAACGATGAAAACGCGCCGGGGGTTGAGGAGGGGACGGACGCAAGAGATTTGATTGATTCCGTAAATCCGCCGTTCTCAGAAAGGACCGCAGCGATAACCGCTACTATTCCTATAAGCATAATAATTCCTTGAATGAAGTCGTTTATTGCGGTTGCCATATATCCGCCTGCAATGACGTAAACTCCCGTTAGTACAGCCATAACTACAACGCAAAGTATGTATCCGTTTGCCTCCGAAAGCCCTTTGATTGGGAAAGCCATTGCGAAAAGCCTCGAAAGTCCGTTATAAAGCGAA
This sequence comes from Eubacteriales bacterium, assembly GCA_045655765.1. GTDB lineage: Bacteria > Bacillota > Clostridia > Oscillospirales > CAG-272 > UBA1740. The sequence continues at coordinate 16,224 of JAZOQA010000058.1, forward strand.
GCGGTGTAGGGAATGAGGAAGATGAAGACAAGTGCCGATGCCGCTATTTTAAGTGCGGGGCTTGAATATCTTTTGCCGAAGAACTCGGGCATAGTTGCCGAGCCGAGGTGCTGTGACATAAGCCTTGTGCGGCGACCCAAAACAACCCAAGCGAGCAGTGAGCCGAGAAAAGCGTTTCCTATACCTATCCAAGTAGACGCAATTCCGAACTTCCAGCCGAACTGTCCTGCATAGCCGACAAAAATGACTGCCGAAAAATATGACGTGCCGTAAGCAAAGGCTGTAAGCCAAGGCCCCACGGATCTGCCGCCAAGCACGAAGCCTGAAACGTCCGTGGAATGCCGTCTGCAATAAAGTCCTATTGCAATCATCACGCCGAAGAAAATAACCAACATAGAAATTTTAAGAGCCATTTTAACTTTCTCCAAAATAAAAACAAATGATATAAACATTTTATCACATTAAAGTGTAAAATGCAAGTATTTTTTATGCATTTTTGCAAATATATGCAAGGAGTGACAAAACACTGTATTTTGCTAATAAAAAATTGCAAAAGGAATGGTGAAAAAGCACTGTAAGCTCAAAGAAACGTTGATTTTAAAAGCAAGTTGTTATAAAATCTTCAAAAGACGAAAGCAGACGCAAAATGGTGAGCAGGCGTTACGAATATACCGCTGACAACAATCCGCAGAAAAGCACAAATTTAAAGAGGCCTTGACGGCCGCTCTCTACGTCACCTTTTTGTCGCAATGCTCATTGGCGTGCTTGAGACGAAGCTGTATGCTGTTTTTACATAAACACCTGCTATCCTTTAAATTTTTATTTGCTTGACGTGACGGTATTACAGCGTTTAATATAAATTTCATTTACACATACCCCGTGTTGAGTTTTTTAAAAAACAAAACATAAATGTAAATTTTGATTTACATAATACGG